>JBARAD010000213.1:0-14341 GCA_049791675.1 Chryseosolibacter sp. | reverse complement strand
CCCTTCAGGGCCACTAAGTAGTTTTGAATCTTAAATTTTGAATCTTGAATCTTAAATTTTGAATTTTGAATTTTGAATTTTGAATCTTGAATCTTGAATCTTGAATCTTAAATCTTGAATCTTGAATTTTGAATTTTGAATCTTAAATCTTAACCTCACTTGCTCAGATACCGGTTCCGATATTGCAGCGGACTGCATTGGGTGAAGGCCTTGAACTGCCTGTTGAAATTCGAGAGGGTACTAAACCCGCTGTCGTAACATGCCTGGGTGATTTTTACTTTCTTTTCGAGAAGCAGTTTGCAGGAATACCCTATCCTGATGCTTGTCAGGAATTCCGAGAAGGTTTTGTTCGCATGCGTTTTGAAGTATCGGCTGAAAGAGGAAGGCGTCATGTTCGCGAGCGCTGCCACCTCTTCGAGCGTAATTTTTTCCCGGAAATTCTTCATCACATAAGCATGGACTTTGTTCATCCTTTCGGTGTCAGATTCTTTTAAGGAGTTTGAATATCCGGGGTTGGCAAGCAGGTGATATTCCTCGGTCTCGGCCAGCACCTGTAAAATATTCAGCAGGTGAAGGATGCTGTCAAAGTTCTTCATATTGATCAACTGCAACATCATGCGCTTTGCTTTCTCGGAGGTGCGTCCGTGAAAAGAGATGCCACTCTCCGCCTTTGATAAGAGCTTCCTGATCTGAACCATCTCAAGCTTCTGAATGAATTGATTGCCGAAAAAGTCTTTCGGGAAGTAAATGACAATCCCCTCCGTCCAACGCTCCCGGTCGCCCTCGAAATACTCCGGGTCACTTCGCCACAGATGGGGAAGGTTCGGACCGGTCAATACAAGATCACCCGGCTTAAATGGATGCACATGGTCGCCTATGAACCGCGTGCCGCTGCCCTTCAGGACAATAAAGAGCTGGTACTCCGAATGAAAATGCCAGTTCGGATCAAAATGACGGGCCTTCAGGAATCTGCACTCAAAGGCGCGGTCGGGAGCGATGGGGGATTTTTGAAGCGCTTTCATGACACTTATTTATCATTCGACTTCATTGGGAATTGAATTCTATGACAAAATACAGTCATAAAATGACAAAATACAGTAATCGTTTGCTGTTTTTTTATCTGAATTTGAATCCCATTACACCTGATTCCGCACATATGAGGTTACCATCCGTCTTTTTACTTACCATTTTTCTCTGTCTGTTATTTTTCTCCTGCAGTGAAAAAAACAAAGGGAAGCTTCCTTCGGGGCCGCGCAAGGTGGAACTCCTGTTCCTCGGCCATGCCAGTGAACATCACAATTCCGCACAGTATATGCCCCTCCTGGCTGCCGCCCTTGCAAAGGAAGGCATCGTGTTTACCTATACGGAGGATCCTGCAGACCTGAACAAAGAGACGCTGTCGTATTATGACGGCCTCGTCATCTATGCCAATCATGAACAAATGACACCGGAGCAGGAGGAGGCGTTGCTGGAGTATGTCAGCAGTGGCAAGGCATTCATTCCCATTCATTCCGCCAGCTTTTGCTTCCAGAACTCCGACGAATACATCCGGCTTGTGGGCGGTCAGTTCCTCAAGCATGACACGGGCATTTTTGTTGCCCCGATTGTTGACAAACAGCATCCCGTAACACAATCGCTCGATACTTTTTCCACCTGGGATGAGACCTATGTTCACCACAAGTTGACCGATGACAGAAAAGTGCTGATGGAGCGTGTGGAAGGAGGTCACCGGGAGCCCTGGACGTGGGTGAAAGAGCATGGCAAGGGCAAGGTATTCTATACAGCATACGGTCATGATGAGCGCACCTGGGGCAATCCTTCCTTTCACCAGCTGATCAAGCAGGGAATCCGCTGGGCAGTGGGTGATGACGTGCGGTCGCAATGGGAGGCCTATGCGGCGGAAATGCCGGAACTCAAATACCGGGATGAGGCCAATATTCCTAATTATGAAAAAAGAAATCCTGCGCCGAAATACCAGGAGCCGCTTTCACCTGAAGCGTCTGCAAAACTGATCCAGGTTCCTCCCGGGTTTGATCTTGCATTGTTCGCTTCCGAACCCGACATCATCAATCCCATTGCCATGGACTGGGACGAAAAAGGAAGATTGTGGGTGATCGAAACGGTTGATTACCCCAATACCGTGCGCGACGAGGAAGGTGTCGGAGATGATCGCATCAAGATCTGCGAAGACACGAACGGCGACGGGAAGGCTGACAAGTTTACGCTCTTCGCAGACAAGCTGAACATCCCTACCAGCCTGGTTTTTGCCAATGGTGGCGTGATCGTTTCACAGGCCCCGCATTTTCTCTTTCTCAAGGATACGGATGGGGATGACCGTGCTGATCTGCGGGAGATCATCATGGATGGCTGGGGTACATTTGATACCCACGCCGGCCCATCGAACCTGAAATACGGATTTGACAACCGCATCTGGGGTGTTGTAGGATATTCGGGATTCGAAGGGACCGTTGCAGGCCAGGCGCGCGACTTCGATCAGGGGATCTACCGGTTTTCACCGGATGTCTCATCCTTCGAGTTCATGACCCGCACCTCCAACAACACCTGGGGACTGGGATTTACGGAAAACAACGATGTCTTTGCGTCAACAGCCAACAACACCCACAGCGTGTTCATGGCAATATCGGATCAGATGTTTACAGGCGTCGAAGGCATTCCACTGGGAAGCGTGAAAATCGACGGGCACTACGCGATGCATCCCATTACCGACAAGGTAAGACAGGTGGACGTGTTTGGCGGATTTACGGCGGCGTCAGGACATAACTTTTACAACGCGCGGGCTTATCCGGAAAAATTCTGGAACCGCGCCGCCTTCGTCAGCGAACCAACGGGACACCTGGTGCACATTGCCTTGATTGAAAAGGCAGGATCAGGCTTCGTGGAAAAAGATGGGTGGAATCTCTTTGCGAGCGCCGATGAATGGGTGGCGCCCGTTGACGCAAAAGTAGGTCCCGATGGTTCTGTCTGGGTACTCGACTGGTATAATTTCATCGTACAACACAACCCCACCCCCAGTCCGGAGCGCGGCGGATACAGCGCTGTGAACGGGCCAGGCAATGCATACGAAAATCCACTGCGGGATAAGACCCACGGCCGGGTCTGGCGCGTGGTCTACCGCGAGGCGGAGTCCTATAAGCCAATCCGCTTGAGCCGCGACGAGCCGAAAGACCTGGTAAGGGCACTGTCCCACGACAACCAGTTCTGGAGAATAACTGCCCAGCGCCTGCTCGTGGAGACCAAAAATACGGATGTCCTGCCGTCGCTTTATGACCTGATCAAAGATCAAAAGACCGATGCGCAGGGACAAAACCTTGCCGCAACCCATGCCCTATGGGTTCTTGACGGGCTGCGCGTGATCCAATCCGGCAACGAGGCTTACGGTGTGGTGACCGGTGCCCTGAACCACCCTGCTCCCGGCGTTCGCAAGGCAGCGATCGAGATACTTTCCAAAGTTCAATGGACGGATCAGGTTATTCTGCAGTCGGGGATTCTCAATGATCCCGATCCCAATACGCGCCTGACCGCCCTCCTTTCCCTGTTGCACACGGCGCCCTCGGATCCATTGGGAGAAACGCTCTTTGCCATGAGTAATGAACAGGCCGTGAAGCAAGACAACTGGCTGGCGAAAGCAGTGTATGTGGCGGCGGCCCGCCATCAGAAGGGATTCATCGCCGCGTTCATGAAGGCTAATCCGGGATATACACACACGAACATGGAGAAGAAACGGGAGATGCCCGCTTTCCGCGACCAGGAATGGGAAGCCATGAAATTGCCACAATCGATCGAACGCGCGGGCCTCGACATGGACGGCGTGGTGTGGTTTCGCAAAGAAGTGGATGTTCCCGCCGGAACAGCCTCGAGACCGGGTACATTATCCCTGGGGCCGATCGATGATTCGGATGAAACCTGGGTCAACGGCATCAAAGTCGGCGCAACAAAAAATCAATACAATAAACCAAGAAACTATCCGCTCCCCGCCGGAACACTGAAGGCCGGAAAAAATATGATTGCGATCCGGATGGAAGACACCGGAAACCGCGGGGGAATTTACGGTAAACCCGAGGACATGTTTCTTCTTGCGGGAGGCAAAAAGACTGCACTGGCCGGAGACTGGAAATACGATATCGAGAAAAAATACACCGCTGACAATTCACTGCTGTTTGAAAATGAGTCCATCGGAGAGTTGTTTGTCTCCACCTACATGCATAAACAGCCTGTGACCGCCGCGCCGGTGGAAGAAAGCGACGCAACGGAGACACGCCAGGGAGCGATCGTTATCCGCATCAAGTCCATTCAGAATGAGATGAAATTCGATCTGAAGAATTTCACGGTGGAAGCCGGCAAAACCGTTGATGTCATTTTTGAGAACCCTGATTTCATGCAGCATAACCTCGTGGTCACCAAACCGGGTGCGATGGAAATTGTAGGACGTGCTGCCGACAAACTTGCCACCGATCCGCGTGGCGCGGAAATGCAGTACGTGCCCGACATCCCGGAAGTATTATTCCATACGCGTCTGGTGAATCCGCAGGAAACCGTAAAACTTGAATTCACGGCTCCGGCAACGCCGGGTGACTATCCTTACGTATGCACCTTCCCCGGACACTGGTCGATCATGAATGGCGTGATGAAGGTCGTTAAAAGCAATACGGCATTGTAAAACTGATATTTTTAATAAACTTACCTCCACCGTATGACGATCAGCGCCAATAGCCTCCCCGGTAAAGGGGTCATTTCTTATGAGGACAACGACACTTCAACAAAATAAAATTTAATGCTGTGACGGAACGCGTAAAATTTGGTGTGAGTACCTGGCTATGGACCTCTCCGTTCACAACGGACACGGTAGCGCTGTTTCCGAAGATACGCTCCATGGGGTATGATGTGGTGGAGATCCCCGTAGAATATCCGGATCTGATTGACGGGCTGAAAGTAAAACATGCCTTAAAGGAGCATGGCCTGGAGGCGGTTGTATGCGGAGCGTTTGGTCCTTCGCGCGACCTCACCAACGAAGATCCTGCCGTGCACAAACATTGCTTTGATTACATCAGCAAATGCTTCAGCCTCTGCCATACCTGGGAAGCAGGATTTCTCGCAGGTCCTATGTATTCCGCTGTTGGCAAAGCGCGGATGGCGCCTGCGGAACAGCGCAAGATTGAATGGGAACGGGCGGTGACGAACCTGTACAAAGTATGCCAGCTTGCGCAGGAAAGCGGATTGATGATCGCGCTGGAACCACTGAACCGCTTCGAATCCGATCTGATCAACACTGCGGAAGACGTCATGCGGCTGGTGGATCACATCAATCATCCGGCGGCAAAGGTGATGCTCGACAGTTTTCACATGTCCATTGAAGAAAAGGATATGGAAGAAGCCATCACCTGTGCGGGAGAGAAATTAATCCATGTGCAGGTGTCGGAAAATTACCGTGGTATTCCCGGCACGGGCCAGACACCGTGGCAATCATTCAAGCGCGGTCTTGAAAAGATCGGCTACGGGAAAACCGTGTCTATTGAGAGCTTTACGCCGGAGATCAAAGAGCTGGCAGGCGCTGTCTGTATCTGGAAGAATCTTGCCGAAAGCCAGGACGGGTTTGCGGAAGAAGGAATCGCCTTTTTGAAACAATTATTAAAGTAGTCATATTTCCGAAGGATTTAACACAGCAATGAATTAAACGTTAAGCATGCATGGCGGACAAAAAAATAAATATCGCAGTGATCGGTCTGGGCTTTGGAGCAGAGTTCATTCCCATTTACCAGAAACATCCCAATGCCAACATCATGGCTATTTGCCAGCGCAATGAGTCCAGGCTGAATGAGATCGGGGATGCCTTTGGAATTGCAAAACGTTACCCTTCTTATGATGAACTGCTTCGCGATAAGGAGATCGACGCGGTGCATATCAATACTCCCATTCCGGATCACGCGGCGCAATCCATCAAGGCGCTGAAGGCCGGTAAGCATGTCGCCTGTACGGTGCCCATGGCGACGACGGTGAAAGAATGCGAAGAAATTGTCCGGTTAACGAAGGAGACGGGCCTTACCTACATGATGATGGAGACTGTTGTATACGCGAGAGAGTTCCTCTTCATGAAAGAGCTTTACGAGAAAGGTGAATTGGGCAAACTTCAGTTTCTGAAGGCCAGCCATCAGCAGGACATGGATGGGTGGCCAAATTACTGGCCGGGACTGCCGCCCATGCATTATGCAACCCATTGCGTGGGGCCCATTCTCGGATTGATCCGCGGCCAGGCGGAATACGTTTCCTGTTTCGGATCCGGCACGATCCGGAAGGAACTTCATCATCATTACAATTCCCCTTTTGCCGTGGAGACGGCGCATATCAAATTCAAGGGATCGGATCTGAGCGCGCACGTTTACCGCTCTCTTTTTGACGTTGCCAGGCAGTACCGCGAAAGTTTTGAAGTGTATGGATCGAAAAAATCCGTGGAGTGGCCGTTGATCGAGGGGGAGCCGCTGGTCGTGCATACGGCCAAGAAACCCGAGCCGGAGATCCCCGAAAAAGTTCATTGTCCTGATTATGCGCATTTGCTTCCCGAGCCGATCCGGCGATTTACAACGAAGGGGGTATACGATACCGATGAGCACCAGCACCTGTCCTTTATCCAGGGAGCGGGGCATGGCGGCTCCCATCCCCATCTTGTGCACGAATTTCTCAGCGCCCTGGTTGAAAAGCGCGCGCCCTATCCGGATGCGGTGCAGTCAGCAAACATCACCTGTGTCGGTATACTCGCTCATGAGTCCGCCATGCAGGGAGGGAAGATCATGAACCTGCCCGAATTTACATTGCACCAGTAGCGGCTTTCCGTCCCGGTGACATCTGTTTGTGAGTCCAGGTTAGCGGCAAGTGTGCACGATTATACACGGTCCACGGGAGAGGCAAATTTGTAGAATATCCACAACACACTGGTGTGTCGCTTGGGCTAACGGGATGGCTACTGTGGATCCTTGTCATGAAAGCTGAATGGACAGGAGCGCACTTTATAAGACCGTCGTCCGGACTAACGAGGCGGCTGTTGCTCCGAAATGCGATTGGCGAATTTCTTTCACAATCTGAATATTCAAGCAGCTGTTCAGAAAAAACATCGGTGCTATCTGTCAGTCCCCGACCTATACGGGCATTCAACTTTTAAAAAAAGTGACGCTTGTAACTTTTCTTTCCTTTGCGAAAGATTTATGAAGGCGACGGTGGCTGGCCCGCAGCAGGCAGCAAGCAGTGAAACCCAATCCTAACGAAACCACAATCCTAATTTTGATCACATATGCACTAAAAATACCGTACCCACCCGATCCGTCTCTAGCATCCGCGATAATCTTGTTTAACTCATTTCTCACCATCAACGCAGATCAGCGATCCTTTGAAGCAATTGATCCCTGCGTTGTAAAAATTGAAAAGAATGATTAGAAAATTCTGTTTCACCTTGGCAGTGATTACCGCTGCATCATTTTCCATCGTAAGCGCGCAACAGACCGCCAAAGTCACCGCTTCAGGAATCGGATACCTTGAATACTTACCACAGGGATATCATTCCAATTCCAATAAATATCCACTCGTTATTTCCTTGCATGGCATCAAAGAAAAGGGAACAACTTCCAAGGAGAAGGACCGCATCCTGGCAGACCTTGCCAGGGTCGACAATGTAGGGCTTCCGAAATATGTGAAGCAAGGCGCGAAGTATCCCTTCATCCTGATCTCCCCGCAGCTGAAAAGCAACATCGGCGTTTGGCCTGGCTCGTATGTAATGGAAGTTTTGAATTATGTAAAAAAACACCTCCGCGTCGACGACCGGAGGATCTATCTTACGGGCCTCAGCCTTGGCGGATTCGGGGTCTGGAAGACCGCTGGCGAATACCCCGATGTTTTCGCAGCGATCGCACCGATCTGTCCGGGTGGCAATTCCATGAAAAAAGCAAAGGAGATCGCCGCGGCGGATCTTCCCATCTGGGGCTTTCACGGAAGCAGTGACAAGATCGTTTCATACAAGGTGACTACAAGTATGATCAATGCCGTGAATTCCGCTCCGAAAAAACCAAGTCCACTGGCGAAGGCTACGATCTTCAACGGCGCAGGGCACGTTATCTGGGACCAGGCATACAACCAAACCAATGTACTGGACTGGATGCTTCAGCACAGAAAAGGATCTGCGCCCCCATCTAGCGGTGACGACGATGGCACCGATGATGGCAGAGGCGATGATGACGACGATGACGGTGACGATGATTCGGATAAGGATAAAACAAATAAAGCACCGGTTGTAAAAGCAGGCGGTGACCGGACGATCACACTTCCTACCAATGCTTTGCAGGTGCAGGGAAGGGCTACGGATCCGGATGGAAAAATCACCTCTATGAAATGGGAGAAAGTATCCGGTGGAAACGCTGGCGTATCGGGCACGAACGGCTCAAGACTGAGACTGGATAATCTGCAGGAAGGAACCTATCTGTTCCGCCTGACCGCAGAAGACAACGACGGAACAACCACGTCAGACGAGATGAGGGTCTTTGTCAGAGCATCGAACAATGACAAAAAGGATGACGATAAAGCGCCTGAGAAGGAAACACCCGCATCCAAAAATATTCGTCCTTTTGCCACTGCCGGTCCTGACCGCGTGATCGTGGAGGACAATGTGGTCATTCAGGGTAGAGCTTCCGACAAGGATGGCAAGATCGTTTCTTATGAATGGGTACAAACGTACGGAGGAAGGGTAAACCTCAGTGACGACCGGACTGCCCGCGTGAGAATGTCCAATATGGAGAAAGGCGTGCACATTTTCAGATTCCGCGTGAGGGATAATCACGGCGCCGTCAAGGACGATTTCTTTAAGATCACCGTTGGGTCACCACGGGGAGATAATAATGGATCCGGCAGAGGAAATGGCAAACCTTCAGGTCGCTCCAATGCTACGCCCTATGCATATGCAGGTCCTGACAGGGTGGTGACGGAGTCAACCAGCTCCATCAATATCCAGGGAAAAGCTTCTGACAGCGATGGCAGCATCGTCTCCTACCGCTGGACACAGACCTACGGCGACAGGGTCACGATAAACGGAGCGCGCAGACCGAACGTAAACATCTCCAGGCTCGACCCGGGTGTGTATATCTTCCGTCTGACCGTTCAGGATAATGATGGCGCGGTCAACCATGACTACTTCAAGATCACTGTCAAAGGCAAGAAAAACGATTTGGCCCGCAACCATTAGATTCGAGGAAAAACAATGCATACCCACGCATTGCTCTTTAAAATAGAACCCATCGCTGATGGGTTTTATTTTTTGACGCTCAGGGAAGAAACACGAGACAGGCCTGTGTGCAGGTTTACAAAGATCTGGCAGAGCCGATCTTGGACTTCAGTGTCCCAAAAAATAAGAATCCCCACGATCCTGGACCGCGGGGATTCTTACTGTCTATAGATTGCTTTAATCTTGCCTCAAAGATATGGCATGCCGGTGCGCGGAAAATTCGGCATCGGTGATCTCAAAATATTCAAGATATCCGGTCTATTTCCAGGATAAAATTCCAAATCCGGTCTGAACGCCTTCAAAACTATCGTTTGGGCTGTCTCCTACCCTTCGCCCTTACGCGATATCCTAAAAAACATTTACGTACTCCGTGTAATACGTATTGTTTTTGAACGGGGCATACATTAAATAGCTTAAAACATCCACCTATGCCACGCTTCAGAACCGGATTGGTTTTTTCCAGGATCCTGCTTTCCCTTTTCATTACCGTGTTTGTATCCGGTCTCCACGACCTCCATGCACAGAAAAGGAAACGCAAAAAAGAGACTATTGCCGCTGCCGTTCAGGAGCAGATCGTGCTGGCTGAAAATCAGATGAGCCGCTATCGTATCCTGCTTCCTTCCGCGGCAACCCACCACGAAAAGAAAGCTGCCACGGTGCTCCAGGATTACCTGCTGCAGATCTCCGGAGCCGCCCTTCCCATTATTTCAGCAGGTCAGCACCGCAGCCGCTACGAGATTGTGCTGGGTCAGAATGACCGGCTCGACGACCTTCGCCTTAAAATAGACTTCAATGCCCTTCAAGAAGATGGATTTACGATCCGGACTGACAGCCTTCGCCTTATCATCGCCGGCGGAAGTGAAAAGGGAACCTTGTATGGCGTATATACCTTCCTGGAAAAATACCTCGGATGCCGGATGTATAGCCCAACCGTTAAGCTGATACCGGCGAAGGACCGCATCGCGCTGGCAAAGATCGATGACCAACAGATTCCTGTCATCGGATTCAGAGATACGCACTATCGCGTCACCTGGCATCCGGAATACATTGACTGGCATAGACTCGATCATGATGCGAGCGGTGACCGCACGGAATGGGGAATGTGGGTTCATACATTCAATGCGCTTGTTCCGCCCGAGACGTATTTTGAAGAGCATCCGGAGTACTTCTCCCTTGTCGACGGAAAACGGATGCCAAGGCAACTTTGCCTGACGAATCCGGACGTGCTGGAAATTGCAGTCCAGAACCTCAGGAAAAGAATAGCCCAGAACCCCGCAGCAAAGTACTGGTCTGTCAGCCAGAACGACAACAAGGACTATTGCACCTGCGCAAATTGCAAGGCCATAGACGATCGCGAAGGATCACCCTCGGGATCGATCGTCCATTTCGCGAACCAGGTAGCAGATCAGTTTCCTGAAAAAATGATCTCCACGCTGGCCTATGAATACGGGCGCAAGGCTCCCAAAACGCTGAAACCGCGCGACAACGTGAACATCATGCTTTGCAGCATCGAGATCAACCGCGATAAGCCGATCGTGGGCGATCTGACAAGTGCAGACTTCGAACGCGATGTGAAGGAATGGGGAAAGATCGCGAAGGACATTATTGTATGGGACTATGTTATTCAATTCAACCACCTGATCAGTCCCTTTCCCAACCTTCATGTGCTTCAACCCAACCTTCAGTTTTTTGCCGAGAACGGAGTGTCTGCAATGTTTGAGCAGGGCAATCGTGAAGTCGGGGGTGAATTCGCAGAGCTTCGCGCGTACCTGATCTCGAAGTTGCTGTGGAATCCGTATGAGAATGCCGACACTGTGATGAACGATTTTCTACGTGGCTACTATGGGGCCGCCGCGGCGCCCATCCGGAAATACATCGATGAAATGCGGGAAGCGCTATTGCAGTCAGGACAGCCATTAAAAATTTTCGGGAGTCCGATGGAAGCCGAAACAAGTTATCTTACGCCGGTGCTGATGGCGCGGTACGGAGGGCTCTTTGATGATGCCGAAGCCCGTGTTGCCGATGATTCGGTTGTATTGGAAAGGGTGAAGATCGCAAGACTTCCACTGGACTATGCTATGATGGAGCAAGCCAAAAAACATTTCGCAGGCGAACGCGGGGTTTTCCAGAAGCTGAATGGGCGCTGGGTAACAAGAACCGATATCAGAGCTAAGATAAATCCCTTCACCGACTTGTGCATCCGCCAGGGTGTCACCCAGGTAAAGGAATGGAGCACCTCGCCGGAGGAATACCGTTCGGCCATGTACAGACTGCTGTCACAGGGAATGAATGAGCACCTCGCGTATGGAAAGAAAGTGATGTTCATCAGTCCCGACTCAACAAGATTATCGCCGGCGGCAACGAAAATGCTGACGGATGGGATCCGCGGCAGCCATGACTATGCCTACAACTGGCTGGCATTCTCAGGGAAGGACCTCGAGGTAGTGATCGACCTGGAAGAGATCAGGCAAGTACAGCGCATCGAATCGGCGTACTATCAGTATGCATACTGGTTAAGAGTGCTTCCCGAAAAAGTGGAATACTTCACTTCAGAAGACGGCAAAAAATTCCAGCTTGCAGGGGCGGTGGAAAATACGTTGCCCATCGACCAGTATGGCGGCCAGCAACGCGATTTCATTCTTGAATTCCAGCCGCGCCGGGCGCGCTTCGTGAAGGTGAAGGCCCACACCATCGGCAACACACCGGCCTGGCACCCGGGCGGCGGCCGCGCCGCGAATATGCTGGTGGATGAGATTGTGGTGGAGTAGGTTTAGGAAGTTTAAGAAGTTTAAGAAGTTTAAGAAGTTTAGGAAGTTTAAGAAGTTTAGAAAGTTTAAGAAGTTTAGAAAGTAAAAAAGGTAAATTGGTAAAAGAGTAAAAGAGTAAATAGGGAGTAGGTCGGAGGGGTTTGGGAAGTTTGAAAAGTTTAAGAAGTTGGAGAGGTTCGTACCTTTTACTTCTCAGACTTTTCAAACCGGGCCGGGATATTCCCGGCAGGAGCCGGATGCCTATATGACCAGCGTACCTGGTAACAAGAAATTAATTAAACCCAATAATCATGGACGCGGGGCGGTACCATGAATCTTTCCTTAAATGTTAAATCTTATGAAAACACCTTCACAAAAATTACTGGAGAAATTCGGATTAAAAGAGCCGGAAAGGAAGCCGGCGGAAATCACGGAAGACAAAAATCCGAGAAGGGATTTTTTTAAAAAAGCAGGGCTGGGAGGCATGATGCTCGGGGGATTTATGTTCAGTTCCCTGGAAGATACACTGGCGCAGTCCACCTCGAAAGTGAACCGCAACTCGGCGCCAGCGGATCTGAAGATCACGGATATGCGCTATGCCGTGGTCATGAACGGACATGCCCGCTGCCCTGTCATCCGCATCGATACGAATCAGGGGATCTATGGCCTCGGAGAAGTGCGGGATCAGGGTTCATGGCGTTACGCGATGTTCCTTAAAAGCCGCATCATGGGAATGAACCCCTGTAATGTAGAGATGATCTTCAAGCGCATCAAACAATTTGGCCATCATGGAAGACAGGCCGGAGGCGTATGCGCAGTAGAGATGGCGTTGTGGGATATTGCAGGAAAAGCGTACAATGTGCCATGCTACCAACTCCTCGGAGGGAAGTATCGCGATAAAGTACGGCTCTATGCCGATACGCCCCAGGGAAGAGATGAAGCCGACTTTGTCGGACTGATCCAGAAAAGGCTGGACGAGCAAGGCTTTACGTTCATGAAAATGGACTTCGGTATCGAATTGCTGAAAGGCACTCCCGGAACGACCACCAATAGCAACTTCTGGGATATTGGCCGTCAATGGACCAACGACCCGATGACCTACGGAAGCACGGAGCATCCATTTACCCAGGTACAAATAACCGATAGAGGCCTGGAAATGATGACGCACCGCATTGCGCTGGTCCGGGAGAAGATGGGTTACGAGATACCCCTGGCATCCGATCACTATGGTCACTTCGATCACAACAATGCCATTCGCCTGGGCCGGGCTGTGGAGAAATACCGCCTGGCATGGCTCGAAGACATGATCCCCTGGAAATTTACGGAACAATGGAAAATGATCTCCGATGCCATTGAAACGCCTACCACCACAGGTGAGGATATCTACCTGAAGGAGGAATTCATCAAGCTGATCGACCATCGCGCGGTCGATATTGTACATCCTGACCTGGCAAGTTCAGGCGGATTGCTCGAAACGAAAAAGATCGGAGACTACGCAGAGGAAAGAGGCGTGGCGATGGCCATGCACTTTGCGGGTACACCGATCTCCTTCATGGCGAATGTCCATTGCGCGGCGGCGACACAAAACTTCATGGCGCTGGAGCACCATTCGGTGGATGTGGACTACTGGCTCAACCTGGTGAAAACAAAAGCGCCGATGGTGGAGAAAGGGTTCGCGAACGTACCGGAAGCTCCCGGCCTGGGCGTTGAACTCAACGAGGAAGTTGTCAAGAAACATCTGGACAAAGAAAACTCCGGGTACTTTGCCCCCACTCCTGACTGGAGTGTTGAACGGTCATGGGATCGGCTGTGGAGTTGATTTCAAAGTTTAAGATTTAAGATTTAAGATTCAAGATTTAAGATTTAAGATTTGGCTCCAGCTAATGACCAAAGACTGATGACTGAGATACGACCTCCGTCGAGATTTAAGATTTAAGATTCAAAATTGAGAACCTCTAAAGAATCCTGGAACCATCTCTTCAATCTTAAATTTTAAATTTTGAAATTTTAAATCTTTCGCCCTTACAGGGCTCCGTCGGTTTCAACAATCTGCTGACCCAGGGCTTGAAGCTGGCGCTTCTACACCCTGGGCTGGCATATGTCGCCCCCTTCAGGGCTGCACCAGGTAGTTTTCCCCGGATCATCTCTGATCCGATACAAGCAACCTGGACACGGACTCAACTCACCACTCACCACTCACCACTCACCACTCACCATTCACGACTCACCACTCACCATTCACGACTCACGATTGACGGATCACGGCCATTGCATGGGACACGTTCGATGAGCGTTACGTGTGGGATTAGTTGCAACG
>JBARAD010000212.1:0-2373 GCA_049791675.1 Chryseosolibacter sp. | reverse complement strand
GTCTGCAGCCTGGGGGTCGCGATGGTTTTGCAATAGTTGATTGACCATCAGTTTTATGGCGGTGAGGTTCGTGCCCACGCCATCATGCAGTTCGCGGGCAATGCGGTTACGCTCTCTTTCGAGGGTTTCGATCTCTGATTGGATGAGCTTTTGCTGGTGTGAATTGATGATACTCAGGTAATGATTTTTTTGAGTGTAGATGGATTGCCGGTAGCGGAAATAGGCGTAGGCGAGAAGAACGATAAACACGAACGCCCCGGCCAGCGTGTACCATTTGAGCCACCAGGGTGAATCGACTGTGAACGGAATGCCTGCCTGTGTCGGATTCCAGTGAATATTGTCAAGCGAATATTGAAGTTCGAAAAGGTAAAGCCCTGGCGCCAGGGACAGGAACTGCAGGGTTCGCTGAGAAGTTGATGTCCATTGACTTTCCGTTGAGATCCGGTAACGTAGAAACACATCCTGATTGGTGAAGCAAATGTATCCGAGCGACAGCGTAAGATGGTTTTTATTATAAGGAAGGTGCAGCTGGGTTTGAGAAATTTGTCCTTCGGAGGTAAGACTGTCTGCATCGGTGATGATGCTTTTGATATAAAAGATGGGCTTCGCCGAAGCAGACGTGGCCGCAGATTTCGGGACAACGGAGAAGCCATTATCAGTGAACGCCCAGATGTCTTCTCCGGCCGACAGTATAAAATTTATTTTATCGCCAATCAGACCGGTTCGCTGTGAGAGATGGAAATAACTGAGATCGTGCTGCAACAGGTTATTGATGTTGATTACTACGATCCCCTTCTCGGTGCCGATCCAGACGGTGGAATCTGTTTTGGTAATACAGTAGATGTTATTCGCGAGGAACCGATTGCTCGTGTCGAATATCGTGCTATTCCAGTTGTTCTTGTTGACGAGCACAAGCCCGTTCCCCTGTGTAGCCAGCAGGAGCGTGGTATCGTTGAGATGTTGAATTGCCGTAATTTTGTAATCCGCAAACCGGGATGGAGCTTGCAGAAGATTCATCTTCTTGTCTCGTAAATGCAGTCCTGTCCGGGGGGCAAGGTAGATAAGGGAATCGTCGACAAGCATGGCGCGGTAAATGACATTCGGAGCTTCGCTTTGCACGATGTTTCCTGCAGGATCAAAATGGGTGATCCGGATACCACCCGACGTCCACACGCTCCCTTGAGGGTCTTGTGCAAAACTCGTAGCGATTTTCTGCGGATATGAATTTATTATTTTGAAGTTACGGTCATGCCTGATAATATCCACACCGGCGGAAACCCAGATATTCTTAAAGCTGTCCTGAAAGATCCCATATACCGCATGTTGATATGCTCTTCTCGCCAATACCTCTTTTGTTCCGGTATCATAGAATAACAGATTTCCTGACTGATCGCCTACCAGTATGGTATCGGGGATGGATAGAACGGACTTCAGTCGTGAAGAAGTTGGCAGCGCATAATTTTCAATTCTGAAATTCGGCACATAGTAGATCCCTGATTCGAGGGTTGTGAACCAGAATCCATTGTCGCGGTCCTGATAGACCTTTGTGATGGATTTGTTTTGCAGAAAGTCAGGGTTCCAGCCTTTCTTGCTTCCTTTGAAGATTTCCGCTCCGTGGTTCAAGTAACCAAGCCATAGGTTTTCTTCCCGGTCTGTTGATAAACTGATGATCGGGTGCTTGCTGGTAAAGACCCGTTTCAGGGAATGATCTTCATACTCGAAAACGTCCTTGTATACGGAAACATAGATCTTGTCCTGAAACGCAATGCAGTTAAAGTATTTGAAATCAGCAGTGTCAGTGAGCTGAATGGGAAACCGCTCATTGTTGATGACGATATTGTTGATGGAATATTGCGTATCGCCGCCCAGCAGGTATTTTCCATTAACGGAATGAATGAAGAGTGAGCGCTTGAAGTGCCCAAGTTGGCGGCTCTTGCCTTGCTTGTCGATTTTTCCAAGTTTATATTCAAGTGTAAACCAAAGCTCATCCGACCGGCTATCATATACATACC
This sequence comes from Chryseosolibacter sp., assembly GCA_049791675.1. GTDB lineage: Bacteria > Bacteroidota > Bacteroidia > Cytophagales > Cyclobacteriaceae > Chryseosolibacter. The sequence goes on along the minus strand of JBARAD010000212.1, from coordinate 361 downwards.
GGAACAATCCATTTTCTCCGTTGCGGAGCAACTCCTCATTGTAAGGGTAAGATATGATCTTTTCACCATCAAAATAACACGCTCTCCCGGAGAAGGTGCGGAACCATATCCGGCCCTCATCATCCTCCAAAAATCCAAATACCACCGGGTCTGTGAGTCCATCCTTTACCTGAAACACCTGAAAGTCTTTTCCATCATACCGGGCCACGCCGTTGTCAGTCGCAAACCAAAGAAATCCCTTTTTATCCTGGTGCACCTCATACACCTCGGCGCTCGGCATCCCTTCTGGAATGGAAAACTGAAAGGTGGTACGGAATTGTCCGAAAGAGGGAAATGAAAGCGCGAGCAGGAATATCAGGAG
>JBARAD010000211.1:0-30986 GCA_049791675.1 Chryseosolibacter sp. | reverse complement strand
CCCCAAAAAATTTAAAACAGCCTCCCAATCTTAAATTTTGAATCTTAAATCTTGAATCTTGAATCTTAAATCTTAAATCTTAAATCTTGAATCTTGAATTTTTGAATCTTGATCTTCAAATCTCGATCAACTTTTGAAATTCCTCCAGTCGAAGTTCGACCCTTTGTCCCGTCGTAGCAGCCTTGTAAATGGCCAGCAGGATCCGCACGTCGCGCAAACCCATTTCACCGGGAACTGTGGTGGGGGAACTGTTCTGAACACACAAGGCGAAGTCATCCATCTGTGCGGCCTGCTGGTTGACGGAAGTTTGCATCATGCGTCCTTCCGAAGTCTTTCCTTTCAATCCGTTGTACGCATATGCGGGTTGCAGTTCAAACCAGCCACTTTCGGCTTCCGCTCTCAGAATATTATAATCCTGGCTGTAACTCGTCTGACAGCTTGCCTTCACACCGGAAGGGAATTCCATTTCCCAGTCAATGCCCTCTTCAACTTCCGCAAATTTTTCAAAATCAGTCTTCTTGTGAAACTGTGCTGTGACGGCGATGGGAAGTTCGCCGATGGTATACAATGCTCCCTGCACGCAATAGATTCCGACATCCATCAATGGTCCGCCCCCGGCGAGGTGCTGTTTCAATCGCCATTGCTTTTTGTCGCCTACATCCATCCCATTCTTCGCGATCAGACGGTTGATGGGGCCATGGATCTGATTTTGCCCCAACCGCATCATCTCGCGATTAAAGGGGTCGAAATGAAGCCGGTATCCCATCGATAATCTGACGCCGGCCTGTCGGCAAGCGTCGATCATCCGCAGACAATCCTCTACGGATGTGGCCATGGGCTTTTCACAGATTACGTGCTTGCCGGCCTTGGCTGCGCGGATCACATACTCCGCGTGCATGGAGTTAGGTAAAACAATGTACACGACATCGATATCACTGTTAAGCCTTATCTCATCAAAGTGCTCATAGCTGTAAAGGTTCTTCTCTTTAAGATTGTACTGGTGATGCCATCGTTCACGTTTCTCAGCACTGCCACTTACCACTGCTGTAAGACGACAATACTCCGTTTCTGTTAAAGCTGGTCCGAGTTGCTGTTCACTATATGTTCCAAGTCCCACAAGCGCAACACCCAGTTTCTTTTCCAGCACAGGAAGATTATGGGGTTCGGACTTCACGGACGGCTCTCCATCAGGTTTTCTGGTGCTTTCTTCAGCTGCTTGATCGGAAAGTGGGGAAATGTTATCGCTCATAATAGTAGCATTTAGTACCATAGATGCGAAAAAATTATGCCGTCAGACCATCAACGGATGTTCGAACAAGATCTTAAAATAATACCGGTTCGTGCGAAAGAAACCCGGGCTGCTGGGACGAAACTATTTTTTCGGGAACACGAGCATTGGAATTTTAGAATCAAAAGCTACTGATTCTGCGCGGCTTGAGAGAAACAACTTATCAAACCAACCTCTTTTCTGATCGGTAAACAATGCTGCGATGGAAGCTTTTGATTTTTTCATATCACTGACAAGGTGTTGTCCCAGCGATTTATCGATGTTGAATTTCTGAAATATAAAGTTCACCCCTGGGCGTTTAAAACGTCTGGCAACCTTTTCAAGCTTTGCCCTGGATTCGTCAACGTCGGCCAGATAATCGTAGTGACAGATGGTGATCTTCGCCTTAAGCGGTTTCGAGAAGTGCTGCACTTGTTTCAGTTCCGCGGCCAACTGGTTGAGATCAGAAGAATAAAGTATGTGGTTAACAGGAGTCGTCCGGTAATTTTTTGGCACCACAAAAACGGGAACAGGTGAATTCTGAATAATTCCGGAGGTATGGGTACCCATGATCTTTCTCAATCTTCCCGCTCCGCGCGTACTCATGCAAATTGCTTTTGCCTTGATTTCAAGGGCATAGTCGAGGATTGCCTTTTGCACATCGGTGCTGTGTCTGACAATATTGGTGGTCCGGGTTTTTCTTGCTCCTGCGCTTTTGTAGATGCCGTTAATAAAACTGTCGAGCATTTTACGCGCCGCATCCAATTCCCTTTCGATATACGCATTATAGGTGACTTCGCTCCATCGCGTGGGCTTCATCAGTGGAACACAGTAGTAAAAAACGAGCGCACTTTTACTCTGTTTTGCGAGTTGGATGGCAAATCGTATCCCTGCTTTTGAATTAACGGACAGATCAGTTGGAACAAGAATGGTGTTATTCATACCTTTTTATTGGAAATACAACAATAGCAGGATAAATATAAGCGTAGAATGATTTTCATCAGCATAAAAATTGTTAATTATCATCGATAAAAACCTATTTTTATAAAAATGAATCAGGCTATGGTATTCAGACGGGGCAGGGACTAAAACTGACAAAAATCATGATCAGGCTTGATAACGCTCACATTTTTTGAATCTGTTGAAATGTTATGTTTGATCATAAATCCCTAAGACATGAAAAAAATATTAGTGCCCTGTGATTTTTCAAAACCTGCAATCAGCGCGTTTCGCTTTGCCATGGACATGGCCCGGAAATCAAAGGGTGTCGTCCACCTCATAAACGTGATCGAACTTCCTGCCATCCACGACCCCATCATCATGCCCGTCATGACCTTTGAACGGGAATTCCTGAAGGAACTGAAGGAAAAGGCCACAGCCGAGTTCAACAAGATCATCGAAAGATACAAGCCGGCCGGTGTAACGGTGAAGGCCGACGTGCTGTTTGGATCCCCGGCGAGAATGATCGCTGAATCCGTCAAAAAGAAATCAATCGACCTTATCGTGATGGGCTCACATGGCGCCTCCGGCGCCCGGGAATATTTCATTGGATCAAATGCTGAAAAGGTTGTACGCAGATCATCCGTACCTGTGCTTGTCATCAAGAATTACGCGAAGGGCGCCATCAAAAACATTGTCTTCCCCAACACCCTCGAAACGGAAAAACAGGGAAACCTTATCAGTAAGGTAAAGGAACTGCAGGCTTTCTTCCGTGCTACGGTGCACATCCTTTATGTAAACACACCCACGAACTTCACTGCTGACAGCATCACCCTGGAAAGGCTGAAGCAATTTGCAAAGCAATCCGGCTTCAGGAATTACACCTTGAACATTTACAATTATCCGTTTGAGGAGCCGGGCATCATTCATTTCAGCGACAGCATTAAAGGCGATCTCATTGCGATGGGTACCCACGGCAGGAAAGGCCTTGCCCATATCCTCAACGGCAGTCTTGCCGAGGATGTGGTGAACCATGCCAATGCCCCCATCTGGACGTACGTATCCAAATAGCGTGGGCTTAGATTAGTCATTAGTCATTAGTCATTAGTCATTGGGCATTGGGCATTGGGCATTAGGAATTGGGAATTGGGAATTAGGCATTGGGCATTAGGAATTAGGAATTAGGCATTTAGCAGTCAGTCATTAGATTAGCTGCTATATAAAAAAAAGGGTGTGTTGTGATCCTGGTCATATCGCTTTTTATGACATGAATGGATCTTTGAAATATAAACAACACTACTCCTATGAAAACGCCTTCTATTTATGCCCTGATCACGCTGGGCTGCTTTGCCTGTAATACAGGCACGCAGGAACAACAAGTTTTGGAGTCCCCCGCGCCACAAGCGGTCGGACAATCCGCAGTAAAGGATGACGAATCACAGAAGAACATCGTTCAGACTGCCCTCGCCTCCCCCCAGCATAAGACCCTTGCCACTGCACTGCAGGCTGCTGGTTACGTAGATGCACTCTCGAACGCAGGACCATTCACTGTCTTTGCTCCGGTTGACGAAGCCTTCGCTCAGCTACCACCGGGCACTGTGGAGAACCTGTTGAAACCCGGGAACAGGCTTTCACTTCAGGACATCCTTGAGTATCATGTGTACGTGGGTGTGATCCGTCAACCGATGATACAGAACGGCATGAAACTGGATCAGGTGAATGGTAAGAAGATCACGTTGACCCGCGAAGGAAATAAGATCCTTGTCAACGGGGCCAACGTCGTCGCTGTAGTACCATCCTCGAACGGCATTATATATGTCATCGACAAAGTCCTGATGCCCTGACCGATTCGATGATTGGAAAACTTCCCCATGCATCCCAGGTACGGATATGAAGCGCCTTTGATATCCTGCGCTTATTAAAATATGAGAACTGCAGCCGTCCAGATGGCTTATTAAGGACATTGCCTGAAGACCGGCTGCCAGTTTTTCTTATTTGTTCCTGTCTTTACGCTCCGAAAATTATTCTGCCCGGATCTCCCGGTATTTCACAGCGGGCAGATTTTCATTCTTTACCCCTGATCAAAGATCATCATCGCCTGAATGGCAGAAAGCTGACGTAATCGCGCCCGGATCCCGGTCCTAAAGTAGGAGGCTGATCGTAAAAAAACGTGCCGTCAATTTTCGATTATATTCAAGAATTACGTAGCCAGACGGTTGTAATTCTGAGGGGATGTCTAAATTGCTCCTTAATTCATTCCTCATTCTGGCAAAGACCTGAAATAAAAGATTGGCCTCATGATATTCAACCCATTCAAAAAGGACGGCATCGGGATGCGCTCCAGGGCATACGGGTCCATGGCGGTGGAGATCCTCTGCGCCGGCACTATTGATGACCGGCAAACCCGGTCAACCGAACACATAGGTCGGCCAATAAAGCCAGGGCAACCATGGACTAATGATGCCAAAACAACCTGCCGGCTTTGATATCAGGAGGTAAAATATCGTCTGTGATCAAGCCTCTGAAGCGTATTGTCCTTTCGCTATTTCTGACTGTCGCGACATCGCTTGCGCCTGCGCAAAACCCCTCCGCCGAGTATCAGGTGAAGGGTGCATTCCTTTTCAATTTCGCCCAGTTCACAGAGTGGCCTTCGCAGGTTTTCTCCGCCGCGGAAGACCCGTTTGTGATCGGCATATTGGGCAACGATCCCTACGGACAATTTCTTGATGAATTTGTCCGGGGAGAAAACATACGCGGTCGCCCCGTGATGGTAAAGCGATTTTCTTCCATAAAAGAGATTGAATCAGTTCATCTCCTGTTCATCCATAATGAATTCCAGATCTCCACTGAAGATCTGACAAATCTTGCGGTCGAAAATATACTGACTGTCAGCGATGCGCCAGGATTCACCAAAAAGGGAGGTATTATTAATTTTTACAGAGAAAACAATAAGGTGAGATTTGAGGTTAACGTCGATGCGGCCAGAAGCGCCCATGTGACATTAAGTTCAAAATTATTAAGGCTTGCAAAGATCTGCTGCGATACCGCTGAATAAGAGGATGGAAAAGAACAAGTCGATACAAAACAAGCTCATGGAGGTTATACTCATAACCACCACAGTAGTCTTGTTGCTGACCTGTGCGGCCTACTTCGGGTACGAGTATTATTCGTTCCGAAGGACAACGGTGGACCATCTGTCCGTCATCAGTAAGATGATCGCCGCAAACAGCACGGCGGCGCTTGCCTTTGAAAACACCGCGGATGCTGAGGAGGTCCTGTCTTCGCTTGAAGTGGAGCCAAACATCCTGGCTGCGGTTCTATATGACTCAAGCGGAAATCTCTTCGCCCAATACCGTTCGAATACTTCCATCGGCAGCATCCCGCAAACACGGCCCGACTGGCAGGGTTTCCGTTTTGAGAAGGCATCCATCTCCGGCCTGCAACCGGTGACTCATGAAGGAACCCGGCTCGGTACGCTATATATCACATCGAACATCCAGGCGATGTATGACCGCTTCACGCTCTATCTCGGCATCGCAGCGCTGGTGATCTCCGTTTCTTTTCTCGTCGCCTACCTGCTTTCTAACAAATTGCAGAAGAATTTCTCGCGACCGATCCTTGATCTCGCTGCGACCGCACGTATAGTTTCTGAGAATACCGACTACTCCGTCCGGGCAAAAAAATACGCCAATGATGAAGTAGGATCGCTTACGGATGCGTTCAATAAAATGCTGGTGAGGATTGAACAGCAGAACCAGGAAATCAAATCTTTTAACCAGGAACTTGAAGACAAAGTCAAAGAGCGCACCAGAGAACTTGAGGTCGCTTACCGCGAGATGGAAGCTTTTTCTTACACGGTATCTCATGACCTGAATGCCCCCTTGCGGCACATAGATTCCTTTCTGGGAATTTTCCTGGCCAAATATGAAGACGGCCTTGATGAGAGTGCGAAGAAGACGCTGAACAACGTAACAAAAAATGCACGGAAAATGCGGCAGCTGATCGATGACCTGCTGGCCTTTTCACAATTGGGAAGGAAGGAGTTGCAAAGATCACAAGTCTCGATGAAGGATCTCGTGGTTGATATTATCGCAGAGCACCCCAAAGCTGCGGACCCGCTGATCAATATCAGCATACAAAACCTGCCCGATGCATTCGTTGATTCTGTAACCATCCGCCAGGTTTGGGAAAATCTCATTTCCAATGCTATCAAATATTCACAACACAAAGAGGCGTCAGAAATCAATATCGGCTGGGAAGAAAAGCCTGATGTTGTCATCTATTACATCCGTGACAACGGCGCGGGCTTTAACATGAAGAACTACGACAAATTATTTAATCCTTTTCAAAGACTGCATAACCAATCTCAATTTGAAGGAACTGGCGTGGGTCTCGCCATCGTTGAAAGGATCATCACAAAACACGGAGGAAAAGTATGGGCCGAATCAAAAGTTGACCAGGGCGCCACTTTCTATTTTTCAATTCCCAGAATAAAGTAAAACCGGGCCGCTACGGCTTCTGCGCTTATCCATCCGGTGAAAGCTCCTCACCGCGGAGTCTTACTTCTTCGCAGTACGCCGGACGATCTTCACCACCTCAAACCACAATACCGAGACGCATCCTGCGGTCACCGCCACGAGCAGCTGGTATGTGCTGATATTTCCAAATTGAAACAGGTTGCGGAGTAACGGCACCCATAACAGCATTGCAGTCAGCCCGACCGTTATCGCGATCATCAAGGGAACCAGGTTATTGCGGTAACGAATGGTAGTCAGGATCGAGAAATAGAAAGAACGGTTCACCAGCGTTAAAAAGATATTGGCAGAGATCAGCGTAATGAAAACCATCGTCCGCGTGACCGGTTCATCGTATCCATGTGCTACTGCGAACTGATAAACAGATAGCGTTCCGACCGTGATCACCAGCCCCTGAACAATACTGGTGCTCAGTTCCTGAATTTTGAAGAAGGTTGTGGTGAACGGCCTCGGCTTTTGGTGCATGAGACCCGCCTCCATGGGCTCGTTCTCATAGATGATCGAGCAGGTCGGGCCCATGATCAGCTCCAGAAAAATAACATGCACAGGGGAAAAAATGGCCGGATAAACCCAGCCCAGCACGAGTGGCAAAAACACGGTGAGGATAATGGGGATATGGATCGAGATGATATATTGAATGGCCTTCTTGAGGTTAGCGTATATCTTTCTACCCATTGCTACGGCATCGACCATTTTGGCCAGATCGTCATCAGCAAGAATGAGAGACGATACCTGTTTGGCAAGCTCTGCTCCTTTTTTACCCATGGCAATGCCGATGTGTGAGGCTTTGAGGGCAGGGCCATCATTCACGCCATCGCCAGTCATTGCCACAATCTGACCGTTTGCTTTCAATGCATTGAGGATCCGAAGTTTTGCGTCCGGGAACATGCGCGAAAAAATATTGATCTCCATAACCTTTTCCCTGACCTCGCGTTCGTCTAATTTCAACAACTCCTCCCCTGTCATGGTTTTTTCCGAGCCTCTGAAATGAATCTGTCTGGCGATGGTCGCGGTTGTGGCCGCATTGTCTCCTGTAATGATCTTAACGTTGATGCCGGCGTTATAGAAGGATTCAAAAACCTCCCGGATATTTTTCTTTGGCGGGTCATAAAAAGCGACCAGCCCCAGCATTCTGAAAGGTAACTGATCCTGGCTTGGCGGATAGTCGTCGCCATAAAAAGTAGAAACACCAACAGCCAGTACGCGGAAGCCCTGGCCGTAAAGGTCAGCCAGCGCGCGCGTAACTGCCTCCCTGTCCGGATCCGTGAGGTCAGACACCTTCATCAGCGCTTCGGGAGCGCCTTTTGCGGCGATGATCGTGTCACCTCCTTCGTTGGCAAAGATATGGGTCATCATTGGCGGCCGCCCTGCCAATGGATATTCGCGGATCATTTTATAGTAAGGTCTTTCATCCACCGTGGCGGCGGCGGCGTAGGCCTGATGCAACGCGGCCTCCATCGGATCGAATGGAATGGGTTCACTCGCCCACATTGCCATTCTGATCAAGGCATGTTCCCCGGGACCGAAATGACCGGGCCCGGAAATGGCTCCGGATGGAAGCACAAATACCCCCGCCAGTGTCATCCGGTTTTCTGTAATGGTCCCTGTTTTATCAGTGCAGATAACCGATGCGCTGCCCAGTGTTTCCACCGTTTTTATATGCCTGGCGATGATGCCGACTTTCATCAGACGCCACGCGCCGAGGGCCATAAACGTTGTAAACGCAACCGGAATTTCTTCCGGCAGTATACTCATCGCAAGGGTGAGCGCCTGCAGCAAGCTTGGCAGTAAGGCGTGTGACTGATAAAAATTGATCGCCCAGACGATGAGAAAAACCAACACGCCGGCAAGCGCCATCTTTTTTACGAAGTTCCGGATCTGCTTCTGAAGTGGCGTTTCTTCTTCCCCGATGGATTCGATGCTGATTCCGATCTTTCCCAGCTCCGTTTTCGCACCGATCGCCACGACCCTGCAGATTGCCAACCCGCTGGCTACTGTCGTCCCCTGGAATACACGACCATTCTCCATGCTGTTCTTGATCACCGAGAGTGATTCCCCGGTCAGAATTGACTCGTCGACAGAAAAGTCGTTGGATTGAATGATGATTCCGTCGGCGGGTACCGCTGTGCCCTCCTCGACAACCACGTAGTCGCCTACAACAATCTCTTCCCTTTTGATCGATTGTGTCTTCCCATTGCGAATGACTTTGCAAACAGGCGCTGTCAGGGCCCGGAGCGCCGCAAGCGCTTTGCGGCTGCGCGACTCCTGAAAAAGCGAAATCCCCGTCACGAGCACGATGCCGATCGTCATGAACACCGCATCGCCTGTTTCCCCGCTGACAAAGTAAATCAGTGCCGCAGCCAGTAAAAGCAAGACCATTGGCTCCTTGAAAATATCTTTGACCAGAAGGAGAAAAGTACTTTTACCAGCAGCCACTTCGTTGCGACCATGCCGGGCGCGTGCCTCGAGCACCTGGGCATCACTCAATCCGGTTAGCGGGGGCGCTGTGGAAACTGGCATACGCTTAATGAGGTGTTAAGACTACATGTTCAAAAGACCGGCCAAAAGGTCACAAGACCCGATCTGCAACCATTTCCGACCCGAGGCTGTCAGGATTATGCACCTTGTCGCAAAAAATAGCACCTTGCCGCCCTTTCACCGGGCATCAGTGAATTATTAAAGGTATCATTTTTTACTTTAAAGCTGCAAAGATGATATCAGCCCGCCGCATCCGAAGGTCCTTGCGTTGGTCCTTGCTGGCATGTATATTTTATTTGCAGGCGTTATTGATGAATTAAAACAAAGTCGCATGATACAGTTAAACACCAATGTGGGTGCAGCGGAAAGGATATTTTCTTTTTTCGGCGGAGCCCTCCTTTTACTTCACTCGATTTCAAAAGAGAAAGCAAACGCCGTTGAAGGCACGGCTGCTACTTACCTACTGCTGCGTGGCGTCACCGGCTTTTGCCCTGTATATGATGCAATGGGTAAACGGGAAATCGGTCACAAGCCACAAAATGTTAACATCAAGACGGTCTTACAAGTGAATCGACCCCGACACCAGGTCTATGCCGCCTGGAGAAAACTTGAAGAACTTCCGCTCTTTATGAGGCATCTTCACAAGGTTACTCAGCTGGATGATGAAACCTCTGCGTGGGAAGCAAATATACCCGGAGGATTCGGAACCATCAGCTGGAAAAGTCACATCGTGAAAGACGACCCGGGATCTACGCTCAGCTGGCAATCGATGCCTGGCTCGACCATAGAGAATGCCGGCAAAATCGAATTCAGGGATGCGGGCACCGCTGGCACTGAACTTCATATCGTGATCTCATACCACGCGCCCTTGGGACTCGTCGGCGAAAACGCCGCGAGGTTATTCAACCCGATGTTTGAGAAAATGGTACGGGAAGATGTCTCCAACTTTAAGACGTATATGGAAACAGGAGAAATTTCCAATATGGAAGAAAGCCGGGCTTCACAAATTTATAAGAATCAATAGCGCTATTGCGGGGAAAAGCAGAAGGTCCCTTCCGGCTTTTCCCCTCTTTTTTTCGTCAATTGTTTATTGATAGACCCATTGCCGAAACGACCCTCCCCGCGTATTCATTGATTTAATTGCATCCGCAACCGCCTCCTGTTTTACCACCATTCCCGCCGGAAGCCCCCTCGCGGTAAAGCTGAAAAGAAGTCTCGAATTGCTGCACCTTCCGCCCAGCCAGTTCCATCTCAGAATCATTCAGATACACCTTCTGATATTCCCTGACCGCCGTGCACCCGGCAAAACTCAAGGCGATGAAAAATCCGGAAATGAATTTAACGGCGACCCTCATCATTGCACAAGTTTAATGTTATCGGATGTATATATCCGGCCGCTGTCATCAATGACAATGCAACTGATATTCTTCATTTGATTGATCATACCCACTCCTGCCTTGATACCCATTACCAGGATCGGCGTTGTCATGGCATCAGCAATTTCAGCGCTCGGACAGATCACCGTGACGCTCTTAATGCCGCGCACAGGATATCCGGTCTTTGGATCAATTGTGTGCGAATACTTCACTCCGTCGATGTACACAAACTTTTCATAATTACCGGAGGTAGCCACTGATACATCACTTAATTGAAGAGAAGCAAATGGTAAAAACTTTTTATCGGGATCTGCAATCCCGACAGTCCATGGATCCCCATTCGGTTGACTTCCCCATACCGTGAGGTCTCCCGCCGCATTCACCACGCCACTGCCCACGCCTGCCCTTATCATGATGTCCTTCGCACGATCGGCTGCGTACCCTTTCCCTATACCACCAAAACCGATACGCATCCCTTTTTCCTTCAGGAACACAGTACCATTTCCTTTATCAAGAATGACATTCCTGTAATTGATCAGTCTGACCATACTCCGCGCAATCTCCTTGTCCGGTAACGACGTCATTGACTGGTCAAAATTCCAAAGGCTCTTGTCGATAGAACCATAGGTGATATCAAAAGCCCCTTGTGTCAGAACAGAAACACGCAACGACCGCTGGATCAGATCAAATACTTCGGCATCCACTTTTACGGGACCAATACCTGCATGGTCATTTATCCGGTTTGTCTGGCTCGCCGGATCATAGGTAGTAAAGATCTTTTCAATACGCTGCACTTCTGAAATGGCATCCTGTATCCTTTCACTGGCCCAACGCTCATTACCCGCCACAACCGAAAACTCAAAGTTGTTGCCCATCAACCGGATGTTCCTGGTGTAGCGGACGGGCATGACTTCTGCTATCATTTCCCTGCAAGCTCCTGAATACGTTCAACAAATACTTCGGCGGTAACATTCCCATATCCATCCCATTCGTGAATAACCTTCCCGTTTTCATCCAACAGCAATGTCAGGGGAAATTTTCCTTCCGGATTATACCTTTCTGCGAGCGCCTCGTTGTGCCGTTGAAGTGATGTCTCCAATTGATTTTTTCTCATGCGTGGAAAGTCAGCCCTTACCAGCACAAGATTATCTTCAGCAAATGATTTAAACACAGCGGACTCAAAGATGTCGCGTGTCATCTTGATACACGGTCCGCACCAGTCCGATCCCGAAAAATTAAGAAGGATGTGTTTGTTCTCCTGACTCGCGATAGTCCTTGCTTTATCAAAATCCGTCAGCCAGACACCGGGAGTCGAGAGGAAAATTAAAATACTTAAAAAGACAGTTTTCATATTTTTTATTTGAATTTAGCCAGCAGCGATATGATGTCGGACGCAAGTCCCGTTGAGCGTTCATAGTGGGCGTATCGCAATTCCAGCGCACTGAAATGGCCAATACCCATCAGTCCCGAAGGTGTCGAAAAGCGAAGACCCAAACCCGCCATGTTGCTATTGAGCGTAGACAGATCATAATCACTCGTGTAAAATTCTGACACCGGATCATGCTGCTGAAAACCGCGGAAGTAGTCAGCACCTTTCTGAGTATAGTACCTGTAAAAAGGGCTGACAGAAAAGAATGGCGTTATTTTGACCGGCGTTTCGATCTCAACGGTGTGGGCTTTCAGTCCCCATTCATCCGCATAGTAACGATAGAATGTTCTTAGTATATATCGGTCACCCAAAAAATAATGCATCCGCAAACCGATGGGAATTTTCCATCGGGAGTCCGGCAGATTTTCAACCTGATGTGTTCCGTCTGTGAAATACGTTCGATGATATAAGGTCGCCAGCTGACCCTGTTGCCATGCCAGATCCGCCAGCAAGATCATCTGCAAACGTTTTGTGAGGATCTGACTCAGACTGAAAGAAGCGCTGTAACTGTTGCGCGGCTTCGTACTGGTGGTTTCCGTAATGCCCCGAAGCTCCACCGGCAATATAACAGACCATGTATCCAGGAAAGCCTGCGCCGCGGCGCCGAATTCACGATTTCCGTCCCTGGAAGTTTTTGTCCAGCCCACACGCATCCCTTTCGCGAAATAGTCATATTCAGTGGAAGCTGAGACATTGTAACTGACGGTGGAGCGTTTCTTTTCATCCGTGATGGCCCACGTTAAGGAAGGATAAAATCGCGTATCCATCGAGGAGGCAGAAGAGATCGTGTTGGGGTCAATGTTATCAGATGAAGCCGAGGTGTAGACATCGAAACCCACCTCGGCGGTAAAGGTGTTCAGACGGTTCCTGCGATTATAGCGTGAAAGTTTCACGTCGATGGTGGATGCGAAGTCTGTCATCTTCTCTGATCCAATACCTCCCGTAACCGCTGAGTTGTTACCATCCTGCCGGTAATAACTGCTCACAAAATTCACCTCTTCCAGTTTAAGCTTCCGGTCCTTGTATAAAGTTGAATCCGGTGGTTGGGAGTATCCAATCAGCGTTGACAGGTAGATTCCGAGCGCAGCAAAGGAGATTCGTAACATGACTTGCGGGTTTCAGCAGAGGTTTCGTGAGATTTACCTGGGATGCGCGTTGGTACTGTGATTGTAAAAATTATACGTGAGGCCTATATAAGGGCCAGTAGTTGACATACGCAGAATATTGGTATCCTCTGCACTATTCTGGAACAGGTGCATGTATCGCAATTTTGCACCTATAACCACGTCGAAATCAAAGATGTTCCATGAATAATTCAAATCCGTCTGAAATAAACTGTACTGAAGATATACGTGGCCGCCTTCCTTAAAGAAACTCCTGAACTCAGGGATGTAGGTGCCGGAGATATCCAGGTTCACATAATTCCTTCTTCCCAGATGAGCCCTTCCATAAAAACCGATGGCAGGATAAGGCAAGGCCTGCCTGCCGAAACCTTCATAGACTTCATTTTTTGTGCTACGCGGGCTTACCTCTCCGTCGAGGTAGAATTTGACATGATCGAACACAACGCCAGCCATATAACCTCCCGCAAATGACGCGCTTCTCCATAAGCGTGCGCGGTAGGTCAGGCTCAGCCGTAAATAGCGCGTTGGCGATACATCGATGCCCCTGGTTCCGTCGATAATGGTACCATTATAGGTAATGTCACGATCAAAGGTTGCACTACCCCGTATAAAGTAATGATCATAAGAGAGGGTAAGGAGCCGGTAACCCGCGAACTGTCGTGTAACATGGATCTGCATCGCAGGATAGTTGCTGACCCCAAGGTCGCGGAGCTTCAGCTTATCCCCCAGGAATTCCCACTCCCTTACATGCACGTATCCACCGAGCAGAAATTCATGACTGTACTGTGCCCCGACGGCGTATTTACTCACAGCACGCTCAGTCTGCTGACCCAGCACAACACCATACGGCATGATCATGAAGAAGATCAACTTTTTCAAAATAAGACACAGGGAAGATCTGATATCCGGTTTCACAAAAATCAAAAAGAATCCTTGTTCAAACTGTGACTTTTGTTACAAACCACCGAGCGCGGTAATGACCGGCACAAAAGGCCATGCGCTCCGGTTTCAAAAGACAACTGTGAAAAGCTAGGCGCTTTTTGCGAACAGGCAAATGAGGAAAGTCTCCCGCCTGGAGGACCACGATCATTCTTTATCGACCGGTATGATCTTATTATGCCAGACAGGAAATAAAATCAACCAATCATGGCGTATCATTATTCAATACAATCGAAAAAACCGTTCAATGAAGTTGTCACAACCATCACGGAGAATCTTAAACGGCAGGGGTTCGGGATCATTACCACCATCGATATGAAAGCAACGCTGAAGGAAAAACTGAATGTCGATTTCCGGGATTACAAAATACTGGGAGCCTGCAATCCCGAATTTGCGCACAAAGCGCTCAATCTCGAACCGCAGATCGGTGTGATGCTGCCTTGTAATGTGGTTGTGCGGCAGCAGGAGGACGGGGTCGTAACTGTTTCAGCGGTCAACCCGATGGAAACAATGGACAAGTCGCTGTCGCCTGATCTGAAGTACGTGGCTGCTGAAGTAAGCAACCGGTTGAGGGCAGCCGTGGATGAATTGAAGGGCGAATTCGCGGACACCAACCGCTGATCGATCACTGCGCTTCCTGCGCGATCACAATCCTGTGCTCAGGCCCGTCAACCCCTGCAAGGTTGACGGCCCGGAACAGGAATTCTTCGCGATCGCCGGTCAGCTCAAAGTCGAGGGCGGGAGCAACCTCCTGCCATTCATTGTCAGACGCTTTCTTCATCTCATAGCCTTTGAGGTTCGGCGTTTCTGACTCCAGTTGGATGTGGGCGATACGATCTTCAATTTCCACGTTGCTCTGAATCGTGTTAGGCGTCCATTCGATAGCATTGCGGTCCGGAACCCGGATGAGATGATCCTTCACGTTGTAGGCCCAATGCGGTTTACCATCCCAGATCCATGTGTTGTTTTTGAAATATTCATCTTCATACATATTGAGTATGCTGACATGCTTTCCGCTTTCGGGCCAGTTGGTGTACCGGTCATTGTACGATTCCCATGCAATCCATGTATAGGTTTGCGCGAAGTCTGCCCGCGTCTTTTGGATCATCACGCCTTTGGCATTGGCGACTCCGTCGGATTCAATGGGTGTCCTCGCAGGGCCTTTCACGAGCGCCACATCGGCAGCTTTGTTCCTCAGATATTCTTCGCGGATTTCGAGCGCTGACAACGGGATATTGTTCTTCTCGAAATGATGGTTGTATTTCGCGTCGGACAAATACCATTTCTGGAATTTATTGCTCCATATTTCGTTCACGCCATGGTGGCCATCCGGCCCGCCCTTCACACCCGGGCCTGCGCCCAGGCACCGGGTGACGAAGCCAAAAGAATTCATGACGGCATTCTGGACAACCATGTAGTGTCCGCAATGATATCCCTGACCCTTAATCGCTTCATCAAGAATATTTTCGGCAAAATCATTTCCCGGATAGGAAGGCTCGAAATCACCGATCCGGATGATCGTACGGATCCAGTTTCGCAACAGCAGCTGACGTCTGAATTCGTCCTGTTCCCCATGAAAAATTGTATCGAGCTGATACTTTCCTCTCAGGGCCGCAAATTTCGGTGATGCCAGATCCTCAAAATCGTTGAACGCGGTGTTCTTTTTCATGAACAGGCTGGACGAATTATCAACAGTATACTTCGTGTCGCGGCTGCAGCCTGCAAAGAGCAAACCTGCAATAAGTACCATCATCAAAGTAGTTTTCATGGCCATTGGAACGGGTTAAATCATTAAAAAACAACATGGGCCCTATTTAAAGGCGCCGAGCCATTTTTCAGCATTCTGATAATAGATCTTGTCTACCACATCGCGCGGCAACATGAGTCCGCGGAATTCTTCATCCACAAGATTACTGGTAAGGGAATCATCGGTGACAAAATACCGCCAGTCCCGATACCAGGTGTCATGCATTTCCCTGGCGAGCGCTTCACTTGTTTCCGTTCCATCGCTTCCCATATCCGTTGCATACAACAGTCTGTCCTGATACTTGATGAAGAAAGCACGAACCTTTTCCCTGTCAGCATGCGTCTGGTAGAAGAGCTGTCCCATCCGCGCCGCCATGTCCACCGCCATATTCGGGAATTTGTCGAAGGTCCTTGCAAGCGCGTCCACATCCCACTCAAGACTTCCCAGGTGCGCGCCGACGAATTTCAGCCCGGGATTTTTTTCAAGCATTCTGTCGCGCGCAGCGATCTGATCTTCGTACGACGGAAAATCAGGGTGCCGGTACATGTGATATTGCGGATTCTCGCGGAAATAGTTGCGATCATTGTTGGTGGTCATTTCCTCCAACGGCAGCCAGCAGTTCCTGGGCTCTCCGAGATGTCCGATCACAGGAATCTTCCTTTCCGCGAGCATTTTGAATATGGGATCAAACCTCGGGTTGTCAATCATGATCAGTGTGCTGTCCTTATCGCGAAAAGACATGCCGATATTTTTCCATATTTTTACGGCGATCGCACCGTTGTCAATACACGAGTCCAGCCAGGCCAGGTTCCTGTCCACCCAATCAGGATTATCCCAGCCCTCCATCGAAAAGGCAGTTGCAATCTCCACGGTTGCGGGATTATTTTTCTTCTGAAGCGTACAAAAGTTAAACTGTCTTTTCACTTCGGCCATCACGTTGTCAGCATCGAGCGCAACGGAGACTACTTTGAAATTCTCTTTCGCGGCCTGCTCGGCGAATTGGTTGCCCGCCGCAAAAATATGAACATGGACGTCAGTTTTAACGACGTTGGAATAGTCAGCTTCCGTGTAATAGGTTTCCTTTTTTGCGTTGCAGGCAGCCAGGCAAAAGAGGGAAAGGATCATGAAATGTTTCAATGGTTGTCAGATTGGTTATTGACAAATTTATAAAAAAAGCGCACATAATGCGCGGAGGCCAGGTATCTCCGCCGGGTGGCCGTCACGATAATCAGTACACCATCTCGCATGGGAATGAGATCGCAGCTAAACGTTTCACACAATAAGATCGCGTGTCCGAAGTCATTCGCTTTATTTTCTGACACCGCAAAAGTACCTTACTGGCAATTCTGCAAGTCTTTCCGGCTAATCTATAAAGCAATATCTCCATTGCATCCGTTCTTTATACAACATTTGAACGTTATGACATCTGAAATATTAATCAAGGGAATGGTATGCGAACGCTGTGTCACCGTCATTAGAGCGGGCATTCATGCGCTGGGATATACGATCGACAGGATCAGCCTTGGCAAGATCAATCTTTCCACGGTGCCCGGTAGAGAAGGACTTGACAGCATTGCGCGCTTTCTTCAACGCCAGGGATTTGAATTGATTTCCAGCCGCGAGGCCAGGGTGGTAAACAGGGTGAAAGCGCTGATCGATGAGGTTTTCGCTGACAGCGAGCGACCGGATATGAAGTACACCGTCATGCTGGCGGAAGACCTTCACATGCATTATGATTCCATCAGTAAAGTATTCAGCAAGCTGGAAGGCATCACCCTGGAGAAATACATCATTGCAAGACGGCTGGAAAAGGTAAAGGAACTGATTGTCTACAGCGATCTTACCTTAACGGAAATCGCCTCGATGACGGGTTTCAGGAGTATTAATCATTTGTCAGGCCAGTTTAAACAACTCACAGGCCACTCGCCATCGCATTTCAGGGCCGTAAAAACGGCAAAACAAAAGGTTTCGGACCTAACTGACCTCAATCTTTGAATAATGTAAAGATTACACTCAAAAGTGGAAACCGGATCTTTTTAAGTTAGCGTTATTGTAGTAACCATAAAGCGTGAGAAATAAAAGACGGTGTCTGTGACAGATCAAAACTTGAAAATGTGGTTTTAAAGCCAGATAAAGCCGTCCCGGTGATCACCCTTACCGGCGGCGGCTCCGCAGGATGGCCTGCTTCAACCTGGTTAAATAAGATGCCGGCAATTACCGGCTTGTAAGGCAAATACGTGTATAAAAACAGAAATCATGTCAGCAATCAGTGAATTAAAAGTCAGCAAAGATAAAGGCAAACATATACGGGAAACTTTTCCTGTGCTGGAGATGACGTGCGCAGCCTGCGCAGTGAGTGTGGAGTCGATGCTTAAGGCAACCCCGGGGGTAAGAGACGCCGGGGTCAATTTTGCGAACCAGACAGCATGGATAGAGTATGACACGACCACGGCAACGCCTGCGGACCTGCAGAATTCCGTCAGGGCTATTGGCTATGATCTGGTGGTGGATGCCGAAGATCCCCAGGCGGTTCAGGAGGAAGCCCAACGCAAACACTATGAAGAAATAAAGCAGCGGACGATCTGGTCTTCCGTGCTGGCACTTCCAGTCGTCATCCTCGGAATGTTTTTCATGGATATGCCGTATGGCAATTACATTTCCATGGTACTTTCCGCGCCCGTTGTTTTCTACTTCGGACGAAACTTTTTCGTTAATGCGTGGAAACAGGCAAAACATGGAAAAGCAAATATGGACACACTGGTTGCCCTGTCTACCGGAATAGCGTTCCTCTTCAGTGCTTTCAACACATTCTTTCCGGAATTCTGGCATGCCCGCGGAATACATGCCCACGTCTATTACGAAGCGGCGGCCGTCGTCATTGCTTTCATTTCACTTGGGAAGCTGCTGGAAGAAAAAGCAAAATCCAATACATCTTCGGCCATCAAAAAACTAATGGGCTTACAGCCTAAAACAGTACGGGCGTTCGTTGACGGAAACGAACAGGAACTGCCCATTGCGGCGGTGAAAGCCGGGCATACGATCCTCGTTCGCCCCGGGGAGAAAATTCCAGTGGATGGCGTGGTGACCAGCGGTTCTTCTTATGTTGACGAAAGTATGATCTCAGGCGAACCGCTGCCCGTGGAAAAAACCACAGGCGAAAAAGTTTTCGCAGGAACTGTGAATCAAAAAGGCAGCTTCCGGTTCGAGGCTCAAAAAGTAGGCGGAGAAACGATCCTTGCCCAGATCATCAAAATGGTTCAGCAGGCGCAGGGAAGCAAGGCACCGGTTCAAAGACTGGTCGATAAGATCGCGGGGATATTCGTTCCTGTCGTCATTGGAATTGCCATTCTTACTTTCATCACGTGGATGTTGCTCGGTGGCGAAGATGCCTTTACCCATGCCCTGCTCACATCGGTAACGGTACTGGTGATCGCATGTCCATGTGCCCTCGGCCTCGCGACACCTACTGCGATCATGGTGGGTGTCGGCAAGGGCGCCGAAAACAACATACTCATCAAAGATGCCGAAAGCCTTGAACTGGCCCACAAAGTAAACGCGATCATTCTCGACAAGACCGGAACCATTACCGAAGGTAAACCTGTGGTGACGGACCTTGTCTGGGCAGCAGAACCTGAAAGTCCGGAGACATACAGGAATATTTTGTACACGCTGGAATCCCAGTCGGAGCATCCGCTCGCGGAAGCCGTAGCGAACAAATTGAAATCCGAAGGCGCCGCCACGGTAACGCTGGATGCTTTTGAAAGTCTTACCGCGCGGGGTGTGAAAGCAAAAATGAATGGGACTGCCTATTTTGTCGGTAACAGGAAACTTCTGGATGAAAATAACATCGCATTGTCTGACGCGCTGTCTTCACGCGCCGGCAACCTCCAATCCGAAGCAAAAACAGTCGTCTACTTCGCGAATGAGAAAACGGTGCTGGCCGTACTTGCCATTGCAGATAAGATCAAGGCCACCTCAAGGTCGGCCATAGAATCACTTCAAAAGAAAGGTATAGAAGTGTACATGTTGACGGGCGACAATGAACAAACAGCCAAAGCCGTTGCCAGCCAGGTGGGCGTGCGACACTACAAGGCAGAGGTCCTGCCTGCGGAAAAAGCAGATTTCGTGAAGCTACTTCAGAAACAGGGCAAGGTTGTGGCCATGGTCGGAGATGGCATCAACGACTCACATGCACTGGCCCAGGCGGATATCAGCATTGCCATGGGAAAAGGATCGGACATCGCCATGGACGTTGCCAAGATGACCCTGATCACGTCTGATCTGCAATACATCCCGAAGGCACTGAATCTTTCATCCAAAACCGTCATGGGCATCAGGCAAAATCTTTTCTGGGCTTTCATCTACAACATGATCGGAATTCCGCTCGCAGCAGGGTTACTGTATCCGGTAAATGGATTCCTGCTCAATCCGATGATTGCCGGCGCTGCCATGGCGTTGAGTTCGGTGAGTGTGGTGACCAACAGCCTGCGGTTAAGAGCAGCAAAAATATGATCCCGAGTTGTGCGAACGCGGGGACTGGATGCATCTTCGATCGGGACATACGGCATGCGGCGCCTCCACTGATTGTAATTATGTAAACATTCCCGCGCATTATATAAATCTAAAACGCCCGCGGATCTGTTTATTTAATCAGACAAAACGAAATATTTTATGGAAACAATCAACCTGACAATTCCGAATATGAAAAGCCCGCATTGCCAGATGACAGTGACAAATGCTGTAAACGCAATCGGCGGAAAAATAAAATCAATTTCCCCAGCAACGGCGGAAATTGAATTGCCCGATGGCTTGTCGAAACGTACCGTCGTCGAAGCGGTGCAGCAGGCGGGCTACAAAGTAATTGACTGAAAACAGATTTAACTATACATCGATTCATGGAAACACTCAAATTTAAAACAACGATCAAATGTTCCGGTTGCGTCGCGAAAGCAACACCGTTCTTAAATGAAGCACTTGGTGAAGACAATTGGGAAGTGGACGTCAACAATCCCGCAAAGGTGTTAACAGTTGCCGGCGAAAAGAATGAAAGCGCTGTTATGGAAGCAGTGCAAAAAGCCGGGTTCAAGGCTGAAAAACTTTAGTATGTGGTGAATGTTCATAAGTTTGAAGGCCGGTGAAAGCCGGCCTTCTTTCATCATCCAGCCATGTGATACCCCCGGCTAAAAAATGTATATTTATCTGATTATCTGTGTGTTATATCAGATAAAAGCAATTATGTAAATCGTTGTACGTAAAATATAAATCCATTCTGTCTCAAAGCCGTATATTTGAGCATTCAATGAAACCGTTCAGAAACATATCGATCGTTGCCATGGTCTTCCTGGTGTTGCTGTCATCCAGCAACTTCATGATCGGTATTCACTTCTGTTCCGGTGAAATCCAGAATGTCGGTTTTCTGACAAAGGCGGAAGTTTGCGAAAAAGAGCAGAGCGCGCCGCCGTGTCACCGCCACATGACCGCACCCTGCTGCGAAGACGAGACCATCATTCACAAAGGTGAAGAACTAAAGAACAGTATCTCACACCTCCACATCCCGGCTCCCGCCGCGATGGATGTAGCGATGCTTCAGGTAGTCATCGCTGAAGTCATTCCCGCGGCGCCAGTGTTGCGCACCTCACGTTACCTTTACGATCCCCCTTTGCGGTGGGATGATATCACCATCAGCAACCAGGTATTTCTGATTTAATCTTTCTCATTTACTGGAGAGAATCTCTCTTCCTGCAATCGCCGCCCGACGAAGCGTAAGCATAGCTGGTACCGCGCGCACGCGATTTCATCCGTTCCTATTTACAAGCTTCATTTTTAGTCATGATTGAAAGATTAATCTCTGTATCGTTACAGAACAGGTTTTTAATTCTGCTGATCGCCACGGCATTGTTTGCCTGGGGAATTTTTTCCGTAAGGGAAAGTAAGATCGACGCCATTCCCGATCTCTCTGAGAATCAGGTGATCGTTTTCACCGAGTGGATGGGTCGCAGTCCGCAGATCATTGAAGACCAGATAACGTATCCGCTGGTCACAAACCTTCAGGGCTTGCCGCAGGTGAAATATGTGCGTGGATCCTCCATGTTCGGGATGAGTTTCGTGTATGTGATCTTTGAAGATCAGACCGACATTTACTGGGCGCGTGAACGTGTACTGGAGCGTCTTAACTATGCGTCTGGGCTCTTGCCCGGTGGCGTCACGCCCACTCTGGGTCCCGACGGCACGGGCGTCGGCCATATTCTCTGGTACACCCTTGATGCTCCCGGAATGGATCTGGGCGAACAACGGGCCATCCAGGACTGGTATGTCAAGTTCGCGCTTCAAAATGCTCCGGGCGTCAGCGAAATAGCATCCTTCGGCGGATTCCAGAAGCAATACCAGATCACGCTTGACCCAAACAAGCTCACGTATTACGGATTATCGACGCAACAGGTGATCCAGGCCGTACGCTCGAACAACAATGAAGCAGGTGGCCGGAAATTCGAGATGAGCGACATCGGCTACATCATCAAGACAACGGGCTATCTGGAGTCCATTGAACAGATTGAAAACATAACGCTGAAAACCGTCAATGCAACGCCCGTTACCGTTCGTGATATCGGTTCGGTCCAGATGACCGGGGAATCACGCCTGGGAATTTTTGATCTCAACGGCGAAGGTGAAGTGGTGGGCGGAATTGTCGTCATGCGCTACGGCGAAAATGCCGAAGAGGTGATTGCGGGTGTAAAAAAGAAAATGGAGGAAGTTACCAAAGGATTCCCGGAAGGAATGAAATTCAATATCGTCTATGACCGGAGCGAACTCATCCGGGAATCGATCTCTTCCATCAAAACAACGCTCATCGAGGAAATGATCGTGGTATCGCTGATCGTGATCGTATTTCTGTTCCACTGGAGAAGCGCCGCCAGCATCATTATTCAGATTCCCATCACCATTGCCACGAGTTTTATACTCTTGAATGCTTTCGGCATAACCTCCAATATCATGTCACTGACGGGTATTGCACTGGCCATCGGTGTGATCGTGGATAATGGGATCATCATGGCGGAAAACTCTTATAGAAATTTATCCACGCGCTTCGCGGAGTTAAATCCTGAAGCGGAAAAATAATGTTTATGGTGAAGAAAATATTTTCAGGAAAATACAACCCGATCAGCGAACCTGAAAGGCTCGCGATCATCGAAAGATCGTCCAGGCAGGTTTCGCGGGGCGTATTCTTTTCAACCATTATCATCATCACTTCATTTCTGCCGGTGTTTATGCTAACCGGACAGGAAGGAAAGCTCTTTCATCCACTGGCCTTCACAAAAACGTTCATTATGGTCGTGGACGCCATTCTTGTCGTGACACTCGCCCCTGTGATCATCTCCTTTTTCATGAAAGGGAAATTCAGCAGGGAAAACAAGAATCCGTTGAACAGGTTTCTGGAAAGGATCTACGAACCCGTGATCCGCACATGCATGAAGTGGAGAAAAACAACGATCGGAATAAACATTGTGGCCCTGCTAGTAAGCATACCGTTACTCCTGAGTCTCGGCACTGAATTCATGCCGCCGCTGGATGAGCAATCCGTCTTGTTTATGCCGGTAACGTTGCCCGACGTTTCAAATGAAGAGGCAAAAAGGATCTTGCAGGTGCAGGACAAGATCATAAAATCCGTTCCGGAAGTTGACAAGGTGCTTGGCAAGGCGGGAAGGGCGAGCACGGCGACAGACAACGCCCCGATCAGCATGATCGAAACGATCATCATGCTGAAACCAAAATCGGCATGGCGCGATGGACTGACAAAAAACGATATCATCAATGAACTTGATGCGAGACTGCAGATCCCGGGCGTTGTTAACGGATGGACGCAACCCATCATCAACAGGATCAACATGCTGGCTACTGGCGTACGGACCGATGTAGGGGTGAAAGTCTATGGCCAGGACCTGGATAGCATCTATGCCCTGTCTGAAAAGGTAAAGGCCGCCCTTGCCGGAGTTGAAGGCGTAAAGGATCTGTACGTAGATCCGATAACAGGAGGCAAATACCTGACGATCGATGTTAACAGGCAGGCGTTGGGCAGGTACGGCCTCACCGTTGATGATGTCAATATGGTGGTGGAGTCTGCCATTGGCGGCAGTCCCATCGGGCAGACCATCGAAGGAAGGCAAAGATTCACGATCAGCGTACGACTGGCCCAGGATTTCCGGAACAGTATTGAGCAGCTCAAAAGAATACCCATCATGACGCCGTCTTTGGGGACGATCCCCTTGTTATCTGTGGCGGATATCCGGTATGAGGACGGACCTCCGATGATTACATCAGAAAATGCGATGCTGCGGGGCGCAGTCCTGTTCAATGTGCGCGACCGGGACCTGGGAAGCACGGTGGAAGAGGCGATCAAAAAACTGAACGCAGAAATGGGTGTGCTGCCGAACGGATATTATCTCGAGTGGAGTGGTCAATATGAAAACCTGATCCGCGGCCAGCGCACGCTTTTGGTTATTCTGCCCGTGGTGATGCTGATCATCTTTATTTCCCTTTACCTGGCATTCAAATCCATCAGGGAAGCATTCTTCAGTCTCATTACCGTTCCCTTCGCATTGATCGGCGGTGCATACATGGTGTATCTCTACGGCGTGAATTTATCGGTCGCTGTGGCGGTGGGCTTTATTGCCCTCTTCGGGATCGCGGTGGAAACCGGGGTCGTGATGGTCATTTATCTGAATGACGCCATGCAGCAACTGGTGAAACTAAAAGGCAATTCGCGCGATACCATTTCAAGAGAAGATCTGAAAGAATTTGTGATCGCCGGCGCAGCCAAGCGTCTTCGTCCGAAACTGATGACCGTATCTGTGGCGCTCTTCGGATTGATACCCGTGCTGTGGTCTACGGGGGTGGGAAGTGATGTGATGCAACCTATTGTGTTGCCGATGATCGGGGGTGTGCTTACCTCATCGACCCACATCCTGCTCGTGACACCGCTCATCTTTTTGATGACGAAAGAATATGAATTACGGAGATTCGGAAAACTGGAAGTGTATGAAACCAACCATTGAGCGCGCGCACCAGGAGCGGAAGCCCGGCGCGCACCAAAATAACGAGATATTCCGGAGGGCGAAAAGTTATGCTTCAGCCTTATTGGTCATCATCTCTTTGTGTACCCTCCGCGCGGGAGCACAAGTCATGACGCTTGACAGTCTTCTGCTGCTGGTGGACCGGCAAAACCCCATGCTCCAGGAGTATGATCAGAATGTAAAAGCATTGGAAGAATACACAAGCGGAGCAAAGAGCTGGATGGCGCCGATGGTGGGTGCCGGAACGTTCATGACCCCCTACCCCAACCAGATGCTGATGGAAGAGGGCGACAAGGGCGCCTGGATGTTCTCGGTGGAACAGGAAATCCCCAACCCTGCCAAACTCAATGCCAATAGAAATTATCTGCAATCAAAAGCAAGCGTCGAGCAGCAGCGCAGAGCCATTCAGTATAATACGCTGAGGGCCGAGGCGAAGACGTATTACTACCGGTGGCTAGTCGCAGAAGAAAAGCTGAAAGTTCTAAGAGAAAACGAGCAGATCATGGACCTCATGCTGAAACTCGGAAGGATCCGCTATTCCTACAACCAGGGAAGCCTCGGAAATATCTACAAGGCGGAAGGGAGGCTGAGTGAGGTACGGAATATGATGTTGATGACCGAAGGTGACATTCAGGAATCAGGTTTCCGTTTAAGGTCACTGGCAAATATCCCGGCGTCTGATTCTATCATGATCGACACCGCTACGTCCATCAGTTTCACGCGTGACCAGGTCATCTATGATACCGCTGCCCTCAGCGAACAACGAAGCGATGTGAAACAAATTGAAAAGACAATAGAAGTCATGCGGTTGAATCAGAGGCTTCAAAGGTTCCAGGCAAAACCCGATTTCAAAATCAAGTTTGACCATATGCAGCCTATCGGAAACATGCCATCGCAATTCAGCGCCATGGCGATGATTTCTATTCCCATCGCACCCTGGTCCTCTAAAATGTACAAAGCCGAAGTAAGGGGAATGCGTTATGAAATCGAGGCCATGCGGAAGGGACGGGAAGCCATTCTCATCGAAACAAGGGGAATGCTCGCGGGGATGGCGGCACAGATCACCAGCATGCAGCGGCAGCTGGAGAATTACAATACCAGGATCGTCCCGGCGCTGAGAAAAAATTACCAGACCCTCATGCTTGCCTACGAAGAGAACCGTGAACAATTGCCCATCGTGATCGATGCATGGGAAGCGCTGAACATGGCCCAGATGGATTATCTGGACAAACTCCAGGAGTATTATTTAATGATCGTAAGCTATGAAAAGGAACTTGAAAAATAAATTACGAATGCCGGATGACGAATTACGAGTGTCGAAATTTGCCACGCGTCATGTAACGTTCCTCATTTTAATAACTGTCATATTTCTATTGACAGCATGTTCGGGCTCAGAAGAAGCGCACCATGACACGTACACCTGCCCGATGCATCCGACCGTCGTTTCAGACAGACCCGGCTCCTGCCCTGTTTGTGGCATGGACCTCGTGCGGAAAGGACGTCCCGGGGAAGATATAAAGATCACCGAAGATCTTTCAAAGCTCCTGAAGTCCCCCAACGAGATCGTAGTGGCTTCGGTAAAGACCATTCGGGCTGAGTACAGGTCTGTACCGGTTTCGGTAGAAGCTACAGGTCTTGTTACGTATGACTCCCGGAACATCTATACCATCCCGGCGCGTACATCGGGCCGACTCGAAAAAATATTCCTTAAATATAATTTTCAACCTGTTAGAAAAGGACAAAAAGTGGCGGAGATCTATAGCCCTGAGCTGGTTACTGCTCAGCGCGAGCTATTGTTTCTGATAGAAAATGATTCTGGCAACGAACAGCTTATCCGGGCAGCAAAAAACAAACTGCAATTGTTAGGGCTCACCCGCGATCAGATCGGGAATGTGATAAATAGCAGACAGCCCCAAAGCACTTTTGCGATCTTTAGTCCGTATAACGGATATGTGATCACCGACGATTCCGCGCCGGTCCCTTCCGCAGGCATGTCACAGTCAGGGGCTCAAACAGGAGGCATGAACGGGATGGCAGGCGCCACCTCGTCAAAGGCCGCACCCCAGGCATCACCTGCGGCGCAGCCGTCTGCCACTTCGCCGGTGAGAGAAGGAAGTTACGTGACCACTGGAGAAACGTTGTTTAAGATCGTAAACACAACTGCTTTGCGCATCGAGCTGGACATACCCGGAACAGAAGCTGCAGCCATCAGGGTGGGCGCTCCTGTTGAGCTGATGCCCGAACAAGACCAGAGTATAAAAGCGTCAGTTGATTTTGTACAACCATTCTATTCGGAAGGCGAGAACTTTTTGAAAGTCAGGCTATACACCCGGCACAGCGAACGGCTTCAAATTGGCCAGCTGGTAAAAGCATCCATTAAGCTCGATGTGAAAGAATCCTTGTGGGTTCCCAGGGAAGCTGTAGTGAACCTCGGAACGCAGGAAGTGGTTTTCATCCGGGATCGGGAAGTGCTGAAACCCAAAAGTGTTACTACAGGGATCCGCACGAACGGTCTTGTTGAAATAAGAACTGGTCTTGCCTCTTCGGATGAAATCGCAGCCAATGCCCAGTACCTGGTAGATAGTGAAAGCTTCATTAAACCGGTCGAATAAAGAAATGAGAACTTCATTGATTTTGATATTATCGTGCTTCCTCCTGGGAGCCTGTACAGGAAAGCAGGAACAGGCAAGCCCCACGGCGGCCAACCATGAGGACCACCGAGCCGGAGAAACATACACCTGCCCGATGCACCCGCAAGTTGTTCAGGATAAGCCCGGAACCTGTCCGGTATGCGGTATGGACCTTGTGAAGGTACAAAAGTCCGGTGCTTCCGGTAACGACCTGATGCTCACTGACAGCCAGATCAAACTCGCAAACATCGTTACGGCAGTTGTGCGTAAGCGTACCGTTGGGGAGACCGTCGTGATCAACGGCAGCTTAGCGGTAGACCAGGAAAATTCAGAAGTCGTGAGCAGCCGTGCGGCAGGCCGGGTTGAGAAATTGTTTATAAAGGAAACCGGCCGCCAGGTGCGCAAAGGAGAGCCGCTGTATATTCTGTACAGTGAATCACTGCTGACCCTGCAGCAAGAATATTTGCTCGCGAAAGCGCAGTACGAGCAGCTCGGTCAGGCGCGGTACAAGACTTTTCTGAAGGCAGCCGAAAGCAAGCTCCTGCTTTATGGATTAACAAAAAAGCAGATTGAAAACCTGAACAGCCGAACCGCATTGGAGCCGCGAATTACATTTCTTTCACCTGTCTCCGGGATCGCGACCGATATCGGCGTGGCGGAAGGACAATACGTGGCAGAGGGAGGAGCGATCTACCGGATCGAGGACCTCAGCTCGCTATGGGTTGAAGCGGAATTATACGCAAACGAAATTGCGCATGTAAAACCCGGAGACAAAATCACCGTCAGGGTTGGTGGATCCGAAAATAGTCCCCTGGAGGCGACGGTCACCTTCCTCAGTCCGGAGTATCGGGCGAACTCACAGATAACAGTGATGCGCGCGGAAATTGGGAATCCTGAGTTGCAGCTTAAACCCGGGCAGCAGGTCCAGATCTACTTTACACATTCCTCACGGAGTGCAATAGCCATCCCGGTAGATGCGGTGATACGTGACGAAAAGGGGACACATGTATACCTTCAATCCGGCCACAACACGTTTCAACCGGGAATGGTAAAAACAGGCATGGAGGGATTCGATTTTGTTGAAATCACCGAAGGTCTCCGGGAAGGAGATACGGTGGCGATCTCAGGAGCTTACCTCCTGTACTCGGAAATCATCCTGAAGAAGGGATCAGATCCCATGGCAGGGCACAATCACTAGGATAGTATTTGAAAAAGAATAATCTATAAATCACAAACCAATGAAGAGAACCATGAACACACGATCAACCTTTTTTGCACTGTTCTTTGCTGCGACTGCATTCACGTTCCTGACAAATTGTTCCGGGAACAAAGATGAAGGCGGACATGCAGCACACGAAAGCGCGGAAAATAATGCAGCAACAGAAGATACGTTAGCGCCCTCAAAACCGCAATTCAGCGTGGATGAAAAATTCCGGCATCAGCTGCAGGAGGTTTTCAGTGCTTATGTGGATTTGAAAAACGCCTTGGTATCGTCAGCACCCGGTAAGGTAAAGGATGAAGCGAATGACATCCGTGAAACGCTGACGAAGGTGGATATGAAACTCGTGGAAGGCGCAGCACACAATGACTGGATGACTTATCTCGCGCCAATGGAATCTGCTCTCAAAAACATTCAGTCCAGCGAGGATCTGGAAGCACAAAGAAAGGCCTTCAGCACTTTGTCCGAAAATCTTTACAAAAGCATCAAAGCATTCGGGCTGGATGGGAAAGAAGCTTATTATGAATTTTGCCCCATGGCTTTTGATAATGAGGGCGCCTATTGGTTAAGTGAGGAAAACAAAATAAAGAATCCTTACTTCGGGGAAAAAATGCTTACCTGCGGAGAGGTGAAAGAAAGACTGCAATAAAATTTCCAAATGAAACGACGCGATTTCATGAAAAGATCCGGCCTTTCGGCCCTGACTGCCTGGGCCGGATCTTCCTTTCTATTAAGCGCATGTCATACCGAAGACGATATGATCGGTGAGCCAAACTGGATTGTCGAAGGATCTTTTGACAGACCGCTGACAACACCGGCATTCGTGAACAGCGGCACGACACTGAATGCGCAATTCAGCACAAGCGAGCTTTTAAAGGGCAAAAGCGCTACGACCCTGGCGTATGGAAATGGCGTGCTTGGACCAACCATCAGAGCAAACAAAGGCGAAAGCGTTCAGATCACGCTTCAAAACAATTTAGCGGAAGAAACGAATATACATTGGCATGGCCTCATCCTTCCGGAAGATATGGACGGCCATCCACGCGACCTGGCAGCCGCCGGAGGATCTTTCCATTATACCCTTCCGGTTCAACAACGCGCAGGAACTTACTGGTATCACCCACACCCTCACGGACAGACAGCGCAACAGGTGTTCATGGGGCTGGCAGGAATGTTTATAGTTTCGGATGAAGAAGAAACCGCGCTGAATCTTCCATCCGGTGAGTTCGAGGTCCCACTCATTCTTCAGGACAAGCGGTTTGAAGGAAACAACCTTGACTATTCACCCAGTCAGGATGAGATCATGACCGGGTACCTGGGGGAAGAAATCCTCGTGAATGGCATACACGCGCCTGTACTAAACGTCGCGACTGGCTGGTACCGGCTCAGAGTATTGAATGGATCAACGGCACGGGTATACAATCTCGCCCTCAGCGGCGAAATGCAGTTCCACATTATTGGCGCCGATGGCGGGTTACTGCAATCGCCTGAGACAGTGTCGGAAATCCTCCTGGGCCCCGGAGAACGACTTGATATACTTGTTGATTTCTCCGGACTGAAAACAGGCAGTGAAGTATTCCTTGTAAGCAATCGCTTCAGTGAATTCAATCTTCAGGGCCGCCAGGGTTTCAAGCTGATGCGATTTAAAGTCGACCGCCCCTCCGGAAACACCTTTTCATTGCCTGGAACACTTTCGTCGATCATGCCCATCCATACACATGAGAATACGAAAGCAAGGATCTTTGATATTTCAGCAATGGCAGGAGGTGGTGCACATGGCGGAATGGGAGGCCACTCGATCAACGGCAAATCCTTCGACATGCATCGCATCGACGAAACCGTGGAAGCCGGATCAACGGAGATCTGGGAGTTCGATAATATGATGGGTGATGAGATACATCCGATGCACATCCATGGCGTACAATTCCAGGTAGTTCACCGGATGGGAGGAAGAAACAAGATCATCGCCTCGGAAAAAGGATGGAAAGATACTGTGCTGGTAATGCCGGGAGAAAAGGTGCAGGTCGCCATGACCTTTCCTCAATATAAGGGCGTGTTTGTTTTCCATTGTCACAATCTCGAGCACGAAGACGATGGCATGATGCTCAATTATGAGATTGTCTGAAAGGATTCAAAATTCAAGATTTAAGATTCAAGATTTAAGATTCAAGATTTAAGATTCAAGATTTAAGATTTAAGATTCAAGATTTAAGATTTAAGATTCAAGATTCAAGA
>JBARAD010000210.1:0-6399 GCA_049791675.1 Chryseosolibacter sp. | reverse complement strand
ATTAATACCTCTCTGGTG
This sequence comes from Chryseosolibacter sp., assembly GCA_049791675.1. Taxonomy (GTDB): domain Bacteria; phylum Bacteroidota; class Bacteroidia; order Cytophagales; family Cyclobacteriaceae; genus Chryseosolibacter. The sequence continues at coordinate 6,381 of JBARAD010000210.1, read as the reverse complement.
CTGAAGGAAAGATCTATGACGTTGGATGCAGATGGCCCCAAGAAGGAAACATCAATTAACCAGTGACCAAGGCAAGGGCGATATTAACAGATTTATTTCTATTTAACATAATATAAATTATGTAACTATTAACGTAGCTGCTGACTGACTCACGGTTAAACTTTAAAGTGATAATAGATCGATTTGATGAAACTTATTCCACTTTAAAGTTGTAAATTGAATCAATTGCACCCCAAAATGGCGACAAAAGAGGAAATTGAGCATTTTTTGCGCGATTTTAAGTTCAAACTCGGCTTTTGGGGATTAATCATCCGATCCGATCGGGACAAGAATTTCAAAACACTGACCTCACTCGAATTTCGAGTTGAGGACGTAAAAAAGGAGCTAAAGGAATTAAGCGTAGTCCATTTCTCGGAAGGACCTGTTAAAGAAGCACTCTATAAGGGTGCGGACATGTGGATTTTTGGTAAGGTGATTCAAAGTAATGAAGTGTACATCAAGATTTCGATGGGACAACCAAACGATAAAGTGATCTGTATTTCTTTTCATTTCTCAGCGCACTCAATGACTTATCCCTATAAAAGCAAGTAACATGAAAAGCCCGATCACTGGAAAAGAAATGATGCTCAAAACCGATCTGATCGAACAGGAATTCCGCAAGGAAAAATTCGACATCGTGTATCATTACTATCTTTGTGAGGATAGCGGAGAAAGATTTGAAGATGAGCAACTCACACAATTGAATTTGAACCAGGTATACAATCAATTCCGGAAAAAGCACAACCTCCCTTTTCCAGAGGAGATTATTGCATTGCGGGAACAATACGGCTTGTCGGCTTCTAAGATGTCGGAAGTACTTGGCTTTGGTATCAACGTCTATCGAAGCTATGAGAATGGTGAAATCCCAAATTCAAGTAATGCAAGGCTCATTCAATTGACGGAAGACCCGAAAGAGTTTAAGCGGCTTATTCAGTTAAGTGATGTTTTGACAGGCAAGGAAAGAGAACGTGTGTGGGCAAAAATTGATGAACTCTTACTTAAGGGTGAATTTGACAGTTTCGATCTGCAAAATTATCTCATGGGTGAACGAACAGCCGATGATCGCACAGGCTATAGAATTCCGAACCTTAGGAAGTTTACGGAGATGGTAGTTTACTTTACCCACGAAACTGAGCCGTGGAAAACGAAGCTCAATAAATTGCTATTCTACGCTGACTTCTGTCATTTCAGAAAGACAGGGTTATCCATAAGCGGTTCCAGGTATCGGGCTATTGATATGGGGCCGGTGCCAAATAATTTCAGTAGCATTTTTGAGCATCTCGCGGAGCGCAATGAGGTGGATATACAATACACTGCCTTTTCTAATGGAAGTATCGGAGAACAGTTCAAACCTTATCCAAAGCGAGATCTTGAGGAAAATGTCTTTACAGAAGATGAATTAAGTACGTTGAAAGAAGTTGTAGCAAAATTTGGTAAGACCAAGACCAATGAGATTATCGAGATTAGTCATGAGGAGGACGCCTGGAAGAAGAATTTTAAGGATGGAAAAAAGTTAATCAGTTATATCGATGCATTCAAACTTAAGAATTTGCAATAGTTTTGCAGGGTCTCTCCTCCAGCAGCGAAAGGAAAATTAGAAACCATCAGTTAGGCTAACGAAGTTTCCGCCTCTAGCCTCCGGAGGTTGCTTCAAACGTGCATCGGCGCATTTTAGTCTAGGCCTCCTGTCCAGGTCCTACTTCTTGTTTTCGCTGGATTGCGTTTCGGATCAAAATGAGTATGCCGGTAATTACAAAAGGTATACTCAATAGCTGCCCCATGTTCAGGATCAGATCATTTTCGAATGCAACCTGGTTAATCTTAAAAAATTCGTCAACAAATCTGAGCGTAAACAGGATGATCAGGAACCACCCGAAAAGAAGGCCTTTTTTCATCGTGGCTTTATACTTATACCAAAGCGTGAATAATAGGATAAACAGAAACAAGCAATAAATCGCTTCGTACAGTTGCGCAGGATGCCTGGGAACGTTATCGATTGTGGTAAAAATGAATCCCCACGGTACGGTGGTTGGCACGCCCACCATTTCAGAGTTCATCAGATTGCCAAGCCGGATAAAAGAACCGGTCAATGCCGAAACAATCACAAGCCTGTCTACTATCCACAGGTAGCTTACATTTGTCTTCTTTGCAAAGAAATATAGTGCAATGAGAACAGCTAATGCGCCTCCGTGACTTGCAAGCCCGCCTTCCCAAATGGCAAAAATCTTGAGCGGTTCTTTGAGATAGTTTATGGGGTCATAAAACAGAACATGGCCCAATCTGGCGCCGGCCAGCGCGGCCACCAGCATATAGATAGTAAGTGTGTCTATTTCTTTGCCCGGACGTCCCTCCTTCTTGTATATGTAATACATTACCTGTTGGCTGACAAGAAATCCCAGGGCCCACGATAATCCATACCATCGAACAGGATGATCAATTCCCGGAATTACAAATATATCGGGACTGATATCCCAGACGATGTAACAAAGAATGTTTGTTGAATTCATTGAACGTTGTTCAAAGCGATCAGCTAAATGAAGTTGCTATCATCGAAGATACGGCTTAAACTGTCTCTATACAACAGTGTAGGTAGCCTGTATTGAACAATCTCAACTCAGCCTCCTTACGTTTCATGGATTTGTTTCGTATGCTTGCGAGAAGTGAATTCTTCAATAGGTTCGATATTCGACCGCTCCGGTCTACTACAGCTGGCGAAGGCCTTTTAAAAAGCAGTTGATCTCCTTGTGCTTTTAAGGTCTGATTTTGCCTCTCTCAGTTTTTGAACTTTGCCGGGAATTATGGATTATTCAGTAAATTTGGGAAAACGGAAAGAGTATGACCAAAACTGAGCTGCAGAATCTATTGATCCATCGGATTTCTGAGATTAACGATATCTCATTCCTTGAAGCCATCAAGACCATTCTCGATTCAAAATCTGAATCTGCCATGCTTCCGCTGTCGGTTGAACAAAGGGATGAAATACTTGCGTCAAAAAAGGAAATTGAACAAGGTCTATCGATAGAGAATGCCGTTTTGGAAAATGAAATCGACGGATGGCTCAAGTCAAAATAATCTGGTCGCAGCGGGCCAGGTTAAAACTATATTCTATTCTTGAGTTTTATGCCGAACGAAACAAGAGCAAGGTCTATTCTGCTAAACTCTATGCCAGGTTTAACAATGAAATCAAACTTTTAGCGAAGCACCCGAACCTTGGAATCAAGACAGAAATTCAATCGGTTAGAGGTTTAATTGTGGTGAGTTTATCATTTAATATGAACACCATGAAAACACAATCATTATCCATACAATTTGGGATTCCCGGCAAAATCCGGATAGACTAATCATCAAGTAAAAGAATCAAGCAGGCTGACCGTTGCTGCCAAATACCCGGAATCCTGAAAGACCATGTAGTTTTGTGTTGTCGATGCCGATGGTCCGGGATTAATAAATTTCATGAATTTGAAGGTGTTTAATCCTGCGATTTCATCTCTCGGCGATCTTTCCCCTATCCGCTTCCGTAAAATCCACAATCGCGTATCTGGTAATGTTGGCGATCTCCACTTCATCGAGGATGTCGACCATGTTTTCGTATCTCGCTTTTTCCATGGGTTTGATGAGCACCATTAAGTCCGGATTTGCTTTGCTTTGTTCGAGAAGTACCTTCCTGATACCATCCTTTGAATAGTTCGTGGATGACGGGGATTCATGAAGTCCTATCCACCAGTAGATCCTGTTTTCCTCAGCCAGCACCACACTGAAAGCATTTTTATCCTTCAACAGCGGTAATCGGGTGGAATCAGTTACTGGTTCCGGCATGGTGAGCGGGATGATGCCCGGCTTGTTGAATGTCGTTGTCAGTATAAAGAAGGTCAGTAACAGGAATGCCAGATCGACCATCGGGGTCATGTCTATCTTTGTCGATTGCTTCTTCGAGCGGATTTTTCCGCCCGACTTTTCCGCTCCACTTTGAGATATTTCTGCCATAGGTTTATGTATTTCTTCGTAAGATGTGTCCATCCTCTTTTTTCCATAAACCAACCCGGCTCTGACGCCTGGCCCTGTCATTCGGCACCTGGCTCCCTGTCATCCGGCACCCTGTACCCGGCACCTGGTATCCGGTAACCCTCACCTGGCATCCGGTAACCGACACCTGGTACGCATGCCGGATGCGGCAAAGTGGTGGCGGTTATCGGAGCGGGATTTAGGTGAGGTGAAAACGCAGGAACCGGATTTGAAACTGCACCCGCCGCGCCGCATCCATATAGACGCCTTCACTGACGATTGGCAAAGACAGCCCGCAGCGATGAAAAGCAGAAATTTGTTGACGCACTAATCTACTCACCATTCACCACTCACCACTCACGTTCCTTGAACAGCAGTGTACAATTTACTACTTACTACTTACTACTTACTACTTACTGCTTACTGCTTACTGCTTACTACTTACTACTTACTATTTACTGACCCCCCCCTGACACCGGCACCATCCACGCCGTGAGATCGGGATCGGCCATCGCTTTGTCGAAGGGAAACATAGGTCGCTGGATGCGTTTGAAGGTCAGGCGCTCCAGGTCCTGGTCCACACCCCCCGGCGTTAAGGCCATGACCCAATCCGCGCGCATGTCGTATAGCTCGGGCACCAGGTAGCCGAGCTTGACGACTACGATATCTGTTTCCCGGGGATTCAAACCAAGGCGCGTGAAGTCGGACGCTCTGTGATAGGGTTTGCGCTTCTTTGTGACGATCACGTTCACGCTGCCAACCTGCACGACTACCTCTGTTTCCGCATGGACGTCACCGTGTTCGATTGCTTTCACAGTTCCCTGCAGTCGTATGGGTGGAGCATAGCGGTTATCTACCTCGGCGCCGGCCAGTCCGTCAACCTTCCCTCCTACGCCCGCGGCGATGGCCTTCTCCACGAAAGGAGGTCCGGGGATAGAAGCGTAGATGAGCGAAGGTCCGTTTGCGGATTTGAATTCCGGGCGCTTCAGGATCTCCTGCAAAGTCCACGTTACGTCGCCAGCGCCCCCAGCCGTAGGGTTGTCTCCCATATCGCTGATCATGAAAGGCTTCTTGTCGCTGGCTACCGCCCTGTCAAGGCTTTCGTCGAGCGACGCAACGGGCGCGATGAACTCAAACTCGTTCCGCGCATCCCAGAAACTTTTCGCGAGACTTTCAGCAGTCTCCGACACGCGTTCCCTGTCATCGCCGGTGACCATGACGACACCGTGATTGCGCGGTTCATCGGCCCATGCGTAACCGATCCAGATCGCCGCATCGACGATGCCGGGTTGTGCCGCAGCGGGCGCCACTTTCGCATAAAGGCTCTTCCCGGGGTCGACTCTTGTGCTTGTCTTTTCTCCCGGTAACAGGATCGGAACCTTAACGTAAGCCTTGAAGGCAGGCTTGCCTTTGCCGCTTTCAATTCGTGACAGTAAGTTATCCACGGCCCGTTTGTCCGATTGCACCGCATCTTCATGCGGCGCCATCCGGTAACAGGTGATCAGGTCGCTATTTTGCGCGAGTCTCCGGGAGACGTTGCCGTGAAGGTCCATGGAGGTGGAGATGATCGTTTCATATCCTACCACTTTCCGTACTCTTTCGATCAGGTCGCCTTCGGGGTCATCGAGGCCCACGACGCTCATCGCGCCATGGATATCGAAGAAGAGGCCGTCATAGGGAAGATCTTTCTTCAATCCTTCGACGATCTTATTTGCCAGCGATTCATATGCTTCACGGGTTACGATGCCTCCCGGCAACGCGCGGCCTATCAGCACCGGAAACCATTGGGCGCGTTTGTAATTTGCGGAGTCGCGCGCGAGGAATTCATAGGACGTAAGGATGGTATCTCCTTCCCTCGGATGAAAGGCTTCTTCGTGCGTCAGCGCCGGCGAAAACGTGCTCGATTCGATGGCCAACCCGGCGATGGCAATGCGCGGAAGTTCGCCTGACTGGTCGCTTGCATTTCCGCATGCCGTGATCGCGATCGCTGCGATGATCCATATTACGGGGAAAAATGTCTTGTTCATATTCACAGGAGTAAGTGACTGGATAAAAGAAATGAAAAGGAACAGATTTTACAAATCAGTAATCGGTAATCGGTAATCAGTATTCAGTATTCAGTATTAATCAGTATTCAGTAATTAGTAATCAGTTGTTGTTTCGGTCTTCGGTCGTTAGTAGGTTTCCTTTTTTAGAGATCTCTTCGAATCGGGATTGGGCATTAGGCATTGGGAATGAGGAATTAGATCGGGATGAACGCGGTGTGATAATAAAAAACCCCGGCTTAGCGGGGTTTGTCTACGATCCGGGGTTTTGCAACGTGCTACGATTGGTTGGAGA
>JBARAD010000209.1:0-1519 GCA_049791675.1 Chryseosolibacter sp. | reverse complement strand
CCAATGACCTCTCATTATCGTGCGCGATCCGGTCCGGCCGTTCGTGAATTTTTCCGTCTACTTCAATGATCAGCTTCGCCTTGTGGCAATAAAAATCGGCTATGTAATTCATGATCGGATGCTGTCTTTTGAAACGGTATCCTTCGATCTGTTTATTCGATAAATGCGACCAAAGGAATTTTTCCGCTCCGGTCATTTCCGCCCGGAGTTGCTTTGCAAACCTGAACGTCTTCGCATTTGATTGGTAAAACATAGTCCTCATAATTCTTTCATTTTAAGGTTGACTCAAAATTCCCCTTCAGGGGAGTTAGGGGTTCTGGGGATTTGGGGGCGGATCGAAACGTCGGCGCAAACATGTTCATGCCCATCCGTACCCTTCTATTCACATCAATCGTATTCGCACGGGTGATCTTTTCCACCCCGTACTTGTGCTTGATGTGGTCGATGGACTGATACAGGTTGATGTTCTCCGCTGTGTCGTCAAATAAACTGATCTGGTAATTGCCGTGCACGAGTCCGCTGAGGCGCACGCCGACGAGGCGGATCAGCATCCTCCTGTTATAGAGCTTGTTGAATAACTCCATGACTACACGCAAGATCACGTGATCGGATGACGTATAGGGAATGTGAACCTGTTTTGTTTCCGTATCGAAGTTTGCATAGCGGATCTTTAAAGTCACGCAGCAGGCAAGCTTGTGCTGGTCGCGCAGGTTGAAGGCCACCTTTTCCACCATGGCGACCAGCACCGACTTCAGACGCTTTACATCGATGGTGTCGCTGTCGAAAGTACATTCTGTCGAAATGGATTTCTGTTCGGAGTAGGGTACCACCGGCGACATGTCTTCGCCATGTGCCTTGTTCCAGAGGGAAAGTCCGTTTTTGCCAAAGGCGCTGATGAGAAACTGCACGGGCATCTCGCGCAACGTCTGGACTGTACGCACTCCCATGTCGTACAGGAAGGAGGCTGTCTGCTTCCCGATCATGGGGATCTTCTCCACCGCGAGCGGGGCGAGGAAATCCTTTTCCGCGCCCGGCGCAATGTGCGCCTCCGCATTGGGCTTGAATTCGGCGGTGGCCACCTTCGACACCAGTTTGTTCACGGAGAGCGCCAGGGAGATCGGCAGCGCACTGTTCTGGATGATCTTCCTGCGCAGTTCCTTCGCCCACTTGAACGCACCGAAATAGCGGTCCATCCCGCTTGCGTCGATATAGAATTCGTCGATCGAGGACTTTTCGAAGGCAGGGGCACTGTCGGCGATGATCTCCGTGACCTCGTGTGAGGCCTGGCTGTAGGCTTCCATGTCGCCCGAGATGACCTTCGCATCGGGACACAGCTGCAAGGCCAGGTACATCGGCATCGCCGAATGGACGCCAAAGCGCCGGGTCTCATAGCTGCAGGCCGCCACCACGCCTCTGCGGCTGCTGCCGCCGATGATCAGGGGTTTTCCCTTCAGCCGCGTGTCCCGCTTGCATTCCACGGCCACGAAAAAGGCGTCCAGATCCAGGTGTATGATGTTCC
>JBARAD010000208.1:0-3696 GCA_049791675.1 Chryseosolibacter sp. | reverse complement strand
GCGGAAATTCTTTCACGGCGTCAATTGCATTATCTCTTTTCATCTATGTTCTTTTGTCCCGATTTACGAGTCATTCGTCATTAAGTGAATTTATACCTTGTTGCTTCAGTCGTTCTAATGCCTCTTTCATTGCTTTAACTTGCTCGGAAGGATGTCCTTGCCAGGCTGCAACTTCTCCTACCACTTTAAATGGTTCAGTCGAACGATAAGATTTGGTCGGGTTGCCAGGGAATTTTTTGTCGGTTAGGTCAGGGTCGTCCTCAATTGTTCCTGTTGGTTCTACTAAATAAATTCTTTCTCGTCCATCACCCATAGCGAGTTCGGCACCCCATATTGCTGCATCTAATGTCGCCGATAGGAAAATGTATTTTGCGGCTTTTCTTTGTCCAAAGTTCGAGTTGTTCCCTGCCGAAATAAAGTCGCCAACCTTTAAATCAGCTTTTGTCCCGTGGAAATAAGTTTGAGCAAAAGGTGTCGCACCTTGCCCGCTTTGATTAAGTCCGTTTTTGTTGTTGTGTTCCATTATTTTCCTGTTGTCAATTTGTTTGTCGTGGCCGGTCTTACAATGCCCGCTAACGCTTTCGCATATGACTTGTGGCGGTTTTCGAAGCGCTTTCCTTTCAGTATGAGACAGACTTGGATAAGAGCCGTAAACCTCGAATTTAGCGTTTTGGCCGCCATAAGCTATATGCATTTTTAACCACAGTATATTCAGTTTTTTCTTCGGTAAAATCTTATTCCGATCATCAATCCAAGTCCGATTAATATAAACGGCCAAATATTAGTCAGGAGGACAAAAAGCCAAATCAAATTGTCCCAACCATTTCTAAAACCATTTTTAAATTTCTGTCCAAACTCAGTCTCATTCGGAATAACTTCATAAAAAGTCATAGTTAAGGTCGAGAATGAAACTCTGTCTTGCAGGTATTTTAAACGTCCTTCAATTGATTCAATTTCAGATCTTAATTCTCCGATTTGCTTTTCAATTTCTAATATTTCTGTAACGTTTTTCGCTTGCTTCAAAAGGTCAATATATCGTTGTTCAAGTTTCTTTTTCGTTTTCAGTCTTGCCTGAATGTCAAGGAATTCTTCCGTGACATCCTTAACATTAATTTCTTTACTCTCAAATTTCTCAACGCCCTGAGTTGCGTCACTAAGTAAATTGTCAAAATTGTCTGCTGGAACACGAATAATTACAGTATTACTTTTGCGTCCTGGCGATTTAAATTCCTGGTCTGCAGAAACGTAACCTTTGTACCTATTTACGGCTTCGAAAATGGTTTTTCTTGTCGAGTTTAAATTGTCCGTTTCAAATTCGACCCGACCTTCTTTGATTAACTTTCTGTCAGCTGTTTCATTGGTTTTTTGTTCTGTTGTCGCTGCAACTATTTCTTTGTCTGCCATTTCCATATCTGCAGTGTCCGCATTTTGAGCACAGCCAAAAATGGTCAGTAGAATTATCAGTCCTAAATATTTGGTTAAATGTTTCATTGTTGTCTTTATCGTATTGTGGCTAACGGTCCCGTGAATAGTGCGTGGGCTTTGCTTGTTGGCTTTTTCGATTTACCCTCCACTCCGGTTAGAAGCTTAAGTGCGGCTGGAATGTCCGCGCGGTTGGCTCTTCATTCCCCGAGCGTCGGGCGAAATATCCGGCGCTGGCGCACAACGATCAAGTATAAGCGTAGCGCGGGTTTTGGATCGAAAAGCTGTCTCCCTGCCGCAATTTGTTTTCGAAGCACAGAAAACACAATTTACCCTTCAGTCAGCATTACGCTTATACAATGTTAACGGATCATTGTTTATTCGTTTGTCGGTTCATAGTATAGCATTACAGCCCCACCACTAAAGGTTTTATTCTTTATGAGTTTTAGAATAGTTCTGTCGGTTATATTTTCAAATAATGGCAAACCGCTTCCTGCAACAACAGGATGAACGCAAAGTTGGTATTCATCAATCAAATTGAGTTTCATTAGCTGTATAATTAAACTCCGACTGCCAACTAAAATGTCTTTACCCGATTGTTGTTTGAGTTCTAAAACTTCTTCATCAATAGGTTGATTTGACAATTTAGCGCTGTCCCATTCCACATCTTTCAGCGTATGTGAAAAGACAAGTTTTGGAATTTTGTCTATAGCAATAGCAAAGTCATTCATTGATTTTTCATCTGAATGATTTTCTAACATCGTACGCCAAAATTCCATAAGTTGGAACGTTATTCTGCCATATAAAATCAAGTCTGCCTGGCCTAATAGTTCCGTATAATGCTGATGTATTTCTTCATCGGGCAGGCCTGCCGTATGATCGCAAAACCCGTCAAGTGTCATATTGATTGCTGCAATTATCTTTCTCATATCTGTCTTTTAATTGTCATTCATTGTTGGTTATTTGGGAGCATCTCAAAATGACCGCTAATGTTTTGGCTGTAAAACGTTGATGGAATAGGACCGCTAAGAAAATGTAGCGTAGCGGAATGTTTAGCGCGACCTGCCGCATTTACTCATTCTTTTTTTTAATAATGTAAATATGGAGTTCTAACGAGAGCGTGGTAATTATCGTCAGAGCTACGGTAATCCAGAATGCGTTGCTAAGTCCCTGCTCCATCGATTTTTGAAATAAGATATCAATCGCAAGTAATAGAAAACACGCTGTCCACAGTGTCTGCCGAATTGTTGAATACCTATTGAGTTTTGAAGCCGCAAGCCATTTTTTATATTTTGTATTGTCGGGATAAAGCTTAATTAATTTTGCAAAAACCAGTTCAGAGTCAGGGTATCTTTTGGCGTCGTGTAAAGTATATCCGTATGTCCAGAGCAATGACTCATAGAATGGAGACTTTACATATTCATCGTCGTAACTTTCCAGATCTTTCTCAAAGGTTGGTATAAAGGCATCAAGAATGGTTAGCGCTTTATTAGTATTTCCACTTATTGCTAAACTTATTCCGTAGCTGCCGTATAAGGTCAACCTGAAACTCCTATTTTGTCCGTATGAGGCGTCTAGATTATCGATGTCCTTCTTATTGCTTTCAAAAAATCTAATTGTTGATAAAGTGTCCCCTTTTACATCGGAAAACTCATTTTCTAATTCTACGAAATCTTTCATGTTCTTTTGAATGCGTTACGCCCAACGTATCATGTTTATGACGGCTTGGGTTCTCGAAGAGCTTCATTGTCCCACGTTCCCGAATGAAATTAAAAGACGTAAACTTACGGTTTACAGATCACCCCAAGCTGGCATAAACATTTTATTGCACTAAACCTTCGGTAGCTCTTCATCACTTCAGAGTAAATTGTATTTCCACATAACAATTACTACTATGAACATCATGAAGCAACAAGGAGCTACCTTGGTTCAGCGCGCGTCTGCTAAGATAGCCGGATTCAAAAATCTTCACAAACGCCTGAGAAAAAGATTATCGTCAGCGGAAAGAGCCTGAGCACGTTGAACATCTACATGCGTTGCATTTCCCATTTGGCGCTGCATTTTGATTGTCTTCCGACACAACTGGATCTGGAGCAGATCGAAGAGTACCTGATGCACCTGAAGAAAAAGGGTGCCTCGGAGGCGGATTTTAAACTCACTGTTTTCGGTCTCAAATTTCTTTTCCGGACCGAAGGGCTCGATGACCAGGCAATCAAGCTACCTTCCATAAAGAGGGACAAGAAACTCCCGGTTGTGCTCAGCGCTGCTGAAGTG
>JBARAD010000207.1:0-39579 GCA_049791675.1 Chryseosolibacter sp. | reverse complement strand
TCCTGGGGTAAACTGTTTACGCACTCCATTTAACCCTGGGTTGAAACCCAGGGCTATTCAAATTGAACCCTTTCAGGGTTGATAATCGGATAACATGACAAGGTAAGGCTAATTCCTAATGCCTAATGCCTAATGCCTAATTCCTAATTCCTAATGCCTAATCCCACACTCCTTGCAGAATTTCATTTTAGAAGCTTTTCTTTTTTTCGGCGGTCGTTTGTGACCGAAATAAAGGGGATCGGAATACTGGGGCTTTTCCGACAGGCGCTCATTTTTCTTTCGCGTCTTTTCCAGTGCGGCCATTCGCTCATAGTACGCCTCCTCCAGCCCGTAAGTAGGGCCTTTAGATGATTTTCGCGAAGCTTTGGGCGCTGAGTATTCTTTTTTCGAATAGGTGGGATTGCGCGAGGTTGGTTGCTCTGATGGTGTTTCTTTCGCCACTTTTTCCTTTTTCTTCCAGAATTGGGCAAAGCATTCTGTGGACAGGAAGGCCAGGACAGCAATCAGAATTACACGCTGAGACATGATCCTTAAACTAACGGAAGCCATTAAAAATTGTTCACGTGACGATTTTTTGCTGAAAAAGCCGGCTAATGATGAAATCCCGCAGTTAAAGGACGTCCATTCATTGAGACTTCGGTGCTGCCATGGATTGTTGCCTGCGGTAAATCCACGGTGGCGTGGGATTCTCGGAACGCCAAAGACCTTCGCGTGTTGTTACTGCCTGAAGGCGAAGTATTTCGAGCTCGGCAATGGGATTTTTTTCCGTCGTCCAGGCAAGACCATGCTTTAGCAGGTCAAGGCGGATATCGATACCATCGTTTAACAGCACAATACCAACGTAATCTCCTGACCGGTCTTTTCCATGTATCTTGATGGTCACATCCTTTCCCAGCAGCCTCTTCTCAACAAACTCTTTCGCTTCAACACCGAAATCCTGGCCGAGTTCGGGGCAATCGATTCCCAGCAAAGCAATGCGGAAATGCGCATTCGCATCGGTAGTTACCTCCACGGTGTTTCCGTCAGCTACCCCCACAATCTTGCCGCTCATTCCGCTTTCGGAAGATACCCCGTTGAAGAAAATCCCTAAGACAAGCAGTATTTTCACCATAGCATGTGACTGAAGTCTTTTATGCCGTAAGCATGTTCGCCCCCGACAGATGTAAGTTGTACCAGTTAATTATCCGGCCACCCGCGAAAAAACAAGAAGATCACACCCGTTAACAACGTGCAGCTAGTCCTGAACCAGCTCCAATAAAAAATAAACCAGGTAAAAAATGGCAATAAAAATTAGAATAAATCCAAAGATTTTGGCCCTGACAAAATACGTCCGAATTGGAAAAAGCTTCTTCATAGTCGATTCAAGTAACAAACAGGTTAGGAAACTTTGCGGACAGGTTATTAACAACCAGTCCGTATTCCCTTCCCTGATCGGGAAAAATATTTTGTGTAGCAGGGCTTAACCTGTGAGGTTTGCTAATGGGAGTAAGGTACAAAAAAAATGACAACCGGCAGCAAGCCGGAATTCTCCTCACTCAGCGCGCAGGCCGGATCTCATGTATGTTTTCTTACGATAAGCAGAAGATCCAGGGCATTGGAAGCGTCATCGGTAACCTGATAATCGCTGTGGTGAATGCTGCGGACCAATTCGCTTCCCGACGATTGCAATTTATTTCTGTTCCACCGGTTCAATACTTCATAAGGTAAGCGCAGCAGACTGGCGGGGACTTTATGCTGCAGGTCAAAGATATCCCAACGGGTGAAACGACGGACTGACTTCTTATTTTGTTCGTAATAGTCCATAACCTTCGCGTTTCCGGTAATTCCTTTGACCTCGGTCTTTGAGAAATATTTTTTCGCCAGGTTGTCGAGCTCATGGGGGAGATATTCCCGTATATGCCAGGGGTTACGGCTAAGCGATAATTTGCGGTTTGGCGTCGTCAGAAGTGCCGTGCCTCCGGGTTTAAGCACACGGTTAATTTCCTGTAGAAACAAGCCGTCTTCTTCAATGTGTTCGATTACCTGGAAGCTGACCACCAGGTCATAGGTATTGTCTGCCAGGCCGTTCAGCGGAGGTATGTTCATGCTGAGGAGCCGCGCGGCCGGGAATTTTTTTTGTAACGTTTCGATGACAGGTTTGATCTTGTCGACCGCTGTAAAGCTACGCGCCCCGGTCATCAGTATTTCGATTCCTCGCCCTTCCCCGCATCCCACCTCCAGAACGTCGCCCTGTACGTAGTCTTTAGCCACAACATATGCCTTGAACAGCCGTTGATGAATAGGATTGTCCGAAGTAATTTGCTCGCTGGTTATTTCCGTTGTATAAACTTTAGCCATGGTGACAAAAATACTATATGCTTCAATGGGGAAGAATAATTCTAAGATTAAACTTTTATACGGATATTGGGGTTCAAAACCGGGGCTCCTGCCATCCTGTCTGAAGTGATGCATACCGGTCAGCCTATGGTTAATGTCTGTCATATGAAAAAGTTCATAAGCTTTGCCTTGCTAATTCTTGCCATCAACGCGGTCGGCCAGCCTCTGAGGGATATTAACTACGCATATCTGTATGATCCCGACGAAGCTTTTTCTTTCACCATCAAGCCTGTTCGAAACCAGGGTTCTTTTACCATTTTATACAATCTGCAGGTGCGGGATACCGCGGGTTTCCGGGATGATTATGTCATTGAATGGCAGTCCCGCACGATGCTCAGCGATAAAGAGGGTGTTCCCCTTTCTCTGGACGCGCATGTCAGTACAACGCATAAGTCGGGTCTGCAGGGACGGGGAACGATCAGCATGGTCCCGGCGCCTAAATACATTGTGGCCAAAGTGGTGAAGAATTCCTGGAAGCGCGCCTGGGTGTTCTATGCGCCGCTGGAAGAAAAGTTACCGGTTAATAATTATTTGGTACGCAAGGGCGTGCCGGTGATTGAATCATATGTTCACCATGATGAAAGGGTAAGCATCGCATTGGATTCCGGTGGCTTCATCGTATCACAATACGACGATAATTTTCCGGCCGCTGCTCCTGCGTTTTCAGAAGCACAGGCAAGGGTGTCGCGTGGGATGGCTATTGATTCTGTGTATGCTATCGATGGAGGAAGAGAGGTTAACTTCCCGGGAAAGGGTTTGTATCTCATACAGAAGGACACAAACGCCCTGGAGGGCTTTGCCTTCAGAGTGGAAGAGGATTATCCCCAGTATACCAAACTCGTCAGCCTTCCGGGCCCGCTTATTTATATCACGACCAAACAGGAATATGACAGGCTTATTTCCGTGCAGGGAAACAAGAAAGCTTTTGACAGGGTCATACTCAGCATCACGGCAGACACGGAAAGGGCCAGGACGCTGATGCGTAGTTACTTCAGGAGAGTGGAGCTGGCAAACCGTTATTTTACTTCGTACAAAGAGGGATGGAAAACCGATCGCGGAATGATATATATTATCTTTGGCAAGCCCGCGGAAGTCTATAAGTTCAATGACCGCGAAGTGTGGAGTTATAAAAACAATCAATTTGAGATCCGCTTCACATTTTCAAAATCCAGCAGTTTGTTCGATCCTGATAATTATGTATTGATCCGTGAGAAGAAACATGAACGGACCTGGTACGAAGTGATTGATCTCTGGCGGAACGCCCGGTTTTAATCCGGAATATTGTATATACACAAATGAATTCGCCGGGATCGGACCTTGCGCATTCGGAAAGCTCAACAAAAATAAAGAGTGGAAAAAACAGATATAATTTTTGGCACGCGTGCAGTGATCGAGGCGATCCGTGCCGGCAAGGAGATTGAAAAGATCATGATCCAATCGAGCCTTGCCAATGACCTGATCAAGGAGTTAATTTCATTGGCGCGTGAAAATCAGGTTCCCTATACATTCGTGCCTGCGGAAAAGCTTAAGAAGTTTTCTTCCAAAAATCATCAGGGGGTGATTTGTTTGCTGTCATCAGTCACCTATGCTTCGCTGGATAATATCATTGACAGCGCTTACAGTGGTGGACGCGAACCTTTTTTACTTTTACTCGACAGGATCACTGACGTGAGAAATTTCGGCGCGATCGCGCGGACGGCTGAATGCGCGGGCGTGGACGGCATTGTCATCGGGGAAAAAGGCAGCGCGCCAATCACGGGTGATGCGATGAAGACATCAGCCGGGGCGTTAAATTATCTGTCTGTCTGCCGGGAGAAAGACCTGAAAAAGACCATGCGTTTCCTGCGCGAGAACGGGATACGGGTGATCGCCTGTACCGAGAAAGCAAGTCAGAATATTTTTGACATTCCGCTTACCGGGCCGGTGGCGCTGTTGATGGGTTCTGAAGAAGATGGTATTGCTGACGCGCTGCTCCGCGATGCAGATGAGCTGGTTAAAATTCCGATGATGGGGAAGATAGGTTCATTGAATGTTTCCGTTGCCACGGGCGTGGCGATCTACGAGGTCGTCAGGGCAAGGACTGTTTGAGGGGGAACGACTGGCCGGGTCAACGTTCAGGGTATTTGTCATCTTGAAAGGCAGGGACGCAGAAATCCTCTGTGTCCCTGCATGGCAATGTTCCTATATAAATTCGTTTGCGTTCGGTTTGGATTTGACGTCGCTGACGAATCTGCGGAACTGCTCTTCTTTGTCCTTCTCACAAACAATAAACACGTTGCCGAATTCTCCGACCAGGTAACCGTTCAGGCCCTGCACGACGATCAGCTTGTTGTCAGATCCCTTGATGATGCAATTACGTGTTTCATAGGTGAGTGCATTGGCGCGCACTACGTTGTTCTCCTGGTCTTTCGGCGAGATCTCATGGATGGATGCCCATGAACCCAGGTCCGACCAGCTAAAGTCGCCGAGGCATACATATACGTTTGACGCTTTCTCCATGATGCCATAGTCTATTGAAATGCTTTTGCATTGCGGATAGGCTGCGCCGATCGCTTCTTTTTCCTGCGGAGTGCCAAGCTTGTTTTTGATTTCTTCGAAGACTTCCGCCATCTCGGGAAGGTGCAACTGTATAGCCTTCACAATAGTCTCAACGCTCCAGATGAAGATCCCCGCGTTCCAGACAAAGTCGCCGCTTTCCAGAAATTTCTTTGCCAGCGATAGCTCGGGTTTTTCCGTAAAGGTTTTGACTTTTTTGGCGAAACTTTTTTCGGTGTGATACTGGATATAACCATAGCCAGTTTCCGGCCGTGTGGGTTTAATGCCGAGTGTGATCAGTTTATCGTCTGCCCGTGCCTGATCGACAGCCTTTTTGATGACGTCCAGAAACTCCGCTTCCTTCAGAATGAGGTGGTCAGACGGGCTGACGACGATCACAGCCTCTTCATTGAGCTGCTGGATTTTGAAACTGGCATAGGCGATGCATGCTGCCGTGTTTTTGCGCATGGGTTCCGTGAGGATCTGGTCAGGCTTCAGTTGCGGAAGCTGTTCCTTCACAATGGCTGCATGTTCCTCGTGTGTAACCACAAAAATATTTTCCGGGGGACAGATCGGTAAAAACCGTTCAAAGGTTGATTGAATCAGGGTTTTACCTGTACCCAAGACATCCAGAAATTGTTTGGGCTTGGAGTTACGACTATAGGGCCAGAAGCGGACACCGACTCCGCCAGCCATGAGGACAACGTATAAATTTTTGTTCATTCTGTTTTTAAGCGTAAGAGCTATTGCAAAAGACGTCAGTCACCAAATGTTATAAAAGCATTTTTGATATTTTTTATACAATCCCTTCTTTGAGCAGGTCATGTAAATGAATAAATCCAGCCACTTTTTGACCATCCATCACCACAAGTTGGGTGATATTAGCCTCCTGCATCATGTGTAAGGCTTTTACGGCAAATTCATCTTTTTCAATCTTTCTCGGGTTTGCCGTCATAATATCGCGTGCCTTCACATCATCCAATCGGGTGTCTTTTTGCAACATTCTTCTCAGATCGCCATCGGTAATTATTCCCAGTAAATTTTTGTTCCCATCCAGTACCGACGTACAGCCAAGGCGCTTACTCGAAATTTCGATAATTACATCTTTTAATGGAGTGTCGGCACTAACTGCGGGAAGTTTGTGTTGGAGGTAGATGTCGGAGACTTTTAAATAAAGTTGTTTGCCGAGGGAGCCGCCCGGATGAAATTCAGCAAAATCGCGACTGCTGAAATTTCGAAGTTCGAGCAGACAGACAGCAAGTGCATCACCTAAGGCAAGATGCACCGTTGTGCTGGTGGTTGGCGCGAGGTTGTGTGGACATGCTTCTTCTGCAATCGTTGCATTCAACACGAAATCTGCTTGCTGCGCCAAATAGGAATTTGTATTGCTCACCAGGGCAACAAGCCTCGAGCCCCTTCGTTTGAGGAGTGGAACCAACACTTTAATTTCAGGAGTGTTGCCGCTTTTGGAAATGCACATGACGATGTCTTCACGCTGAATCATTCCAAGGTCGCCATGAATGGCATCGGCAGCATGCATGAAAAGTGACGGTGTGCCGGTTGAGTTTAAGGTCGCCACAATTTTATTGGCTATGATGGCACTTTTGCCAACGCCTGTAATGACAAGCCGGCCTTTAGCAGAATAAATTTCATGAACGCAGGCTTCAAAATTTTCATCGATGAATGCAGTTACATTTTCAATTGCCCGGGATTCATTTAAAAGAACATCTTGTGCGATTTTTTTAATATTTTTTGCTAATTTCAATGGTCAAAAATTTATAGAAGCGAAAGTAAAGATACAATTAAAGATTATATAAGTAGAAATGATGCTGGTCGAAGAGAAAGACGCTTTAAAGGAAAGCCTGAAAGAAATATTTGGATACAGTCAGTTTCGTGGTAATCAGGAACGTGTTATCAGAAATCTGTTAAACGGCAAAAATACATTTGTCATCATGCCAACCGGCGCGGGTAAATCCCTCTGCTACCAGTTGCCGGCAATGATGCGTGAAGGACTTGCCATTGTTATTTCACCACTCATCGCACTGATGAAAAATCAGGTTGATCAGATGAATGCTTATGGTGTGAATGCCCGGTTTCTGAATTCAACATTAAGCAAGGGTGAGATCACCAAACTGAAAAAGGACTGCATGAACGGCGAGGTCAAATTGCTGTATGTGGCCCCTGAATCGTTGAACAAAGAGGAGACTATTGAATTTCTGAAGAAGGTCAATGTGTCGTTCGTCGCCATTGACGAAGCGCACTGTATCTCGGAATGGGGACATGATTTTCGTCCGGAGTACCGGAGAATAAAGTCTATGATCCAGAACCTTGGTGACATGCCGGTCATTGCGCTTACCGCGACGGCGACGCCGAAGGTGCAAATAGACATTCAGAAGAATCTGCAGATGGAAGATGCTGATGTGTTCATGTCATCTTTCAACAGAAGAAATCTTTTCTATGAAGTTCGTCCCAAGAAAGAGACGAAGAAGCAACTCATCAAATTTCTGAAGGATCACAAGGGAAAATCAGGGATCATATACTGTCTTAGCCGTAAGAAGGTCGAGGAGATCGCCGAGCTTTTGAATGTGAACGGATTCAAGGCGGCTCCCTATCATGCAGGGCTCGATCCTGATATTCGGATGAAAAATCAGGATGACTTCCTGAATGAGGAAACGGATATCATCGTGGCAACCATTGCTTTCGGTATGGGTATCGATAAGCCCGATGTCCGGTTTGTTGTGCACTACGATGTTCCGAAATCATTGGAAGGATATTACCAGGAAACAGGTCGCTCCGGCCGTGATGGTCTGGAAGGAATATGTCTCATGTTCTACAGTCACAATGATCTGAACAAACTCGAAAAGTTCAATAAAGACAAGCCTGTTCAGGAGCGCGAAAATGCGCGCATACTGCTGCAGGAAATGGAATATTACGCAGAGTCACCCGTATGCCGCAGAAGACAGTTGTTACACTACTTCGGAGAAGAATTCAAGGAAGATAACTGCGGCATGTGCGACAACTGCGTGCATCCACGCGAGCGTTTCGATGGAACTGATTACGTGAAGATCGTCCTGCGTGCAGTGAAACAGACGAACGAACGATTTGGATTGAATCACCTCGTCAACGTTATCCGCGGTGTGGAGGATGAGTACGTGAAAAGCTATGGCCACTTTGACCTGGAAGTCTACGGTAAGGGAGGCGATGAAGATGCGGATTTCTGGAAATCGGTAATCCGTCAGGCCCTGATCTATCAATACCTCGAGAAAGATATCGACAACATCGGTGCACTACGCATCAGCAAACGAGGTGAAGCATTCCTGAAAAAGCCGTTCGCTATTGAACTTGCGCGTGATCACGATTTCACCACAGACCTCGAGGATGAGGAGGTGGCGAGTGAAAAAACGCCGATCAATTCCAAGGCGTATGATGAGAAGCTTTATGAGCTGCTCAAAAACCTCCGGAAAAAGATTGCCAAGGAAAAGGACCTGCCTCCCTATGTGATCTTCCAGGATCCGTCGCTTGAGGAAATGGCGACGACTTACCCGACCACAAAGGAGGAGATGGCCCAGGTTAACGGTGTGGGTATGGGGAAAGTTAACAAGTTCGGGCAACCCTTCCTGGCTGTCATCCAGAAGTATGTGGAAGATAATGATATCGAGACGGCCAGTGACGTAGTTGTAAAATCGTCGGTTAATAAATCGAAAACGAAAATATCCATCATTCAGCAGATCGACCGGAAAATTGACCTGGAAGAAATCGCTGAAACGACCCGCCTCAGTTTTGAGGAATTGTTGACGGAGATTGAAAATATCTGCTTTTCAGGTACCAAGCTGAACCTGAACTATTACATCGATCAGGTGCTGGATCCGCATAAACAGGATGAACTCCATGATTACTTCATGGACGCTGAGACGGACAGTCTGGAAGCAGCCCTTAATCACGACTCGATCTCGGAATGCTCTGAAGAAGAAATTCGTTTAATGAGGATTAAATTCCTGTCTGAGTACGCGAACTAGCAACATGCCAATGGGCATCAGTATCAGGGAGCCGGTCATACCGGCTCCCTTTTTTTGCGGCCCTTTCACGGTCGCGATCCGCCAATCTTTCTCATCCTAAATTCTTACTTATAGATTCTAACTTCTATATTTGGTGATTAACTGAAAATAAGCTCGTTACATGAATATTCTCATTATAGGCAACGGAGGAAGAGAACATGCCATGGCGTGGAAGATATCTCAAAGTCCCTTGTGTGAGAAGCTTTTTGTTGCCCCGGGAAATCCCGGAACGGAAACCATTGCAAAAAACGTGGCAATCGCGTCGGATGATTTTCATGCCCTGGGTCAGTTTTGCCAGCGTGAGAAAATCGGTTTGATGGTGGTTGGCCCGGAAGCGCCTCTGGTGAAAGGGATACGTGATTACTTCGAAAGCGATCCGTGGCTGAAAGATGTTCTCATTGTGGGTCCCGGAAAGGCGGGTGCCCAGCTTGAAGGCAGCAAGGATTTTTCAAAGCAATTTATGCTGCGCAACCACATCCCCACTGCCAAAGCCAAGACTTTCATCGTTTCCGAGCTCAATAACGCGTTTGACTATATTTCGACTTGCAAACCTCCCATCGTGCTCAAGGCAGATGGCCTTGCGGCTGGTAAGGGTGTCGTCATATCACTGTCGCAGGCCGAGGCGAAGGCCGTGATCAAGGACATGCTGGTCAATAAGAAATTTGGTGAAGCCAGCGCAAAGGTTCTGATAGAGGAATTCCTCACCGGCATTGAACTCTCGGTCTTTGTGTTGACCGATGGCAAAGATTACGTCCTGTTACCGGAAGCCAAGGATTATAAACGCATCGGGGAGGGAGATACCGGCCCTAACACGGGAGGTATGGGCGCAGTTTCGCCGGTGAATTTTGCCACGCCCGCGTTCATGAAGAAGGTTGAAACTGAGGTGGTCCAACCCACCATAGAAGCGTTAAAACGCGAGGCGATTGATTATAAAGGTTTTATTTTTGTGGGAATTATGAATGTGGGTGGCAGCCCCTTTGTAATTGAATACAACGCGCGGATGGGCGATCCGGAAACCCAGGCAGTTATGCCGCGCATCCAAAGCGATTTCCTTGAACTTCTCGTAGCTGCGGCTAAGGGCGAACTCAAAGGAAGATCCCTCGAAATCGATTCTCACCATTCTGTTACTGTTGCTTTGGTGAGCGGGGGTTATCCGGGATCCTTTGAGAAAGGGAAAACTATCCGTGGATTAAAAGATTCCGGTACGGATGATGATCTCATTTTCCACGCCGGCACAAAAGATGACAAGGGCGCTATTCTCACCGAGGGTGGAAGGGTACTGGCCGTAACGGGCATTGGAAACTCACTGGAGCAAGCCCGTGAGCGTGCCTACAAGACCGTAGATGGCATCGCGTGGGATGGATTATATTATAGAAAAGACATTGGTATAGATCTACTGAATTATAAAGCATTTTAAGAATGGGATGTTCCTGCGGATCGGCCAAGGACGGTAAAGTCGACGGGTGTAAAAACAACGGCGCCTGCAATACCGGTGGCTGCAATAAAATGAATGTTTTCGACTGGTTATCCAATATGGATATGCCGGTGATGGACAAATTCAACATCGTGGAGGTGCGCTTTAAGAACGGAAGGAAAGAGTTCTTTAAAAATTCGGAGGGACTGAATCTTACGACTGGTGATGCTGTGATCGTTGAAGTTCCCAATGGACACCACCTCGGACACGTTTCCATGCAGGGAGAACTGGTAAGGTTGCAGATGCAGAAGAAAAAAGTCGCGAACGACAATGAGATCAAGAAGATTTACCGCGTCGCCCACCAGAAAGATCTTGAGAAATCTGACGAGGTAAGGAAACGCGAATTGCCCACACTTTACCGCACCCGTGAGATCATCAGAAATCTTAAACTTGAAATGAAGCTTTCTGATATCGAATATCAGGCTGATAACACAAAAGCCACTTTCTTCTATTCTGCCGATGACCGGGTTGACTTCCGCGAGCTTATCAAGATTCTCGCTGGTGAATTCAAGATCCGCGTAGAGATGCGGCAGATCAGCCTTCGGCAGGAGGCGGGAAGACTCGGCGGTATTGGCGTCTGCGGCCGCGAACTCTGCTGCGCAACATGGTTAAGCGAATTTAAGAACGTTGCCACCAGCGCTGCCCGTTACCAGAACTTGTCGCTGAATCCCAGTAAACTCTCCGGACAATGCGGCCGGTTAAAATGTTGTCTGAATTACGAACTTGAAACGTATATGGACGCCCTCGAAGATATTCCCAAAATCGAAGGCCCGTTGCTGACCGAAAAAGGCGAAGCTACTTTGCAGAAAACCGATATCTTCAGAAAGATCATGTGGTTTGGTTTCAGGGAAGAGAATACCTGGTATCCATTGAATGTTTCGCGGGTAAACGAGATTCTCCGGTTAAACCGCGACGGAAAAAAACCGGCAAGCCTTGATAAAGATCAGGAAGAGGAAAAGGCAACGGTACAGGTATTGAACAGCGATCTTCAGCGCATGGATCAGAAATACCGGAACAAGAGCAAAAAGAAAAAGAAGAAAAGAAAGGGCGGCCCCGGTGATCGTCCAGGCGAGCAGCGCAACACCAATCCCAACAGCAATAAACCACGAAATCAAGGATGAGATCTTTTTTCGGTTTCACTGCCATCATTGTCATGCTTTTTTCCTGCGATGAGCGCCGCGTTTATGAAAAAAACGTTGACTTCAATTCGCGTCTTTGGCCGGTGAGCGAAAGGCCGGAGTTTGAATTCGAGGTGAAGGATACCCTTGAATCCTATAACTTGTTTTGCAACGTGCGAAACAGCCTGGATTATCCCTTTGCACGCATCTTTATCACCTATTATCTGCAGGATTCCTCGGGGAATGTTCTGGATAAACAATTGGTGCGTCAGCTTCTCTTTGACGAAAAGACGGGCAAACCCCACGGCGAAAGTGGTCTGGGGGATATCTACGATCACCGCATCCCACTCAAGAGGAATCATCGTTTCTCCTACTCAGGAAAATATAAAATCGCTTTTGAGCAATTCATGCGCATTGACACCCTTTCCGGCGTGCTCGCCGTGGGCGTGAGAGTCGAACAAGACAAGCGCGAATAGTGCTGTTCACTACTACCCAACGGCAACCTCGTAAAAAGAATCCTCGTGGAAATACCGCTCACTGATCGCGGAGATCTCAGCAGGTGTCATGGTATCGATCTTGTTGATCATCTTCTGATAATGATCTTCCT
Organism: Chryseosolibacter sp.; assembly: GCA_049791675.1. GTDB lineage: Bacteria > Bacteroidota > Bacteroidia > Cytophagales > Cyclobacteriaceae > Chryseosolibacter. The sequence continues at coordinate 27,414 of JBARAD010000207.1, read as the reverse complement.
GCAGGCCAAAGAGGTTGATCGTTTTTATTTTCTCCGCGTGGGCGAAAGGAGTGGTAATCTCTGACTGCAAACTCCCGATAAAATGATTGCGCGTTGTTTCCAGCTCACCGGCTGAAATAGCGGCGGTGCGCAGGGTCTTTAATTCTTTCCGGATTTCATCAAACGTCAGCCTGACATTTTCTTTGTTGACATCAGCGCCGATGACAAGGAAACTATCGTGCTTAAGGGCGTGGATGGAAGCCGATATCCCGTAAGTAAGTCCCTTATCCTCGCGGATGTTTTTCATCAACCGCGAACCAAAGTATCCCCCCAGGATATGGCTGACGAACAGAACAGGAACATAATCCTCGTGTGAACGCAAGAGGGATCTGCAGCCCATGCGGATCGAAGACTGTACGCTGCCTCCCTTCTCAACGTATTCATTCCCGGGACTGGCTGTAACGCTGTGGCTGACTGCATCGGGGCTTTTACCCGCCTGCATTTGACGGAACGCGTCGAGCATCAGCTTTTTCCCGGACGGCTCGATCCTGCCTGAGACAAATACTTTTGCGGTGTGCAGATAATCACCGAAGTGTTTCCCGAGGTTTTGCACCTGCAGGGCGTTGACATCTTCCTCCTCCACATCGTGGCCATAAGGATGCTCGTCGCCGAAGAGATTTTTTCTGAATACGCGTGATGCTACAAAGCTCGTCTTTTCATAATTGACTTTCAGATTCTGGTTGAATACAGACTGCATCTGCCTGAATTCCTTTTCAGGAAAGGTGGGAACAGAGAGTATTTCCAGAAGCAGATCCAGTGCCGGACCGAGCTTTTTTGTAAGGGAATAAAGTGAAATGGATACGAAGTCCAGCCCGGGACTTACTTCGAGGTGCGCCCCGTAGAGATCAAAAAGCTGCGCGATCTCGTAACTGCTTTTATCCTTCGTGCCTTTCGATAAAAGATTGGAAGTGAAATAGGCAGCTCCGGGCATGTGTTCAAACCATCGCCCGGCCTGAAAAACGAATTCGATCTTGACAACTTCCTGAGAACCCCCAGGGACAAAAAATACGTGCATGCCATTCGGTAAGACGTTTTCCTCCGCCGGAATCAAATTGAACGAAGATGTTTTTACAAAAGGCGGCGCAACGGTTCGGTCAAGCATCGAATAAACTAATCAGTAACGGACTCTTCTTCCTCGATCGTGCGGGAGTTAATATGCATCAGCAGCGTAAAACGCAGTGTCTCTGCAAGCGGGTGTTCACGTTGATTGGTCGGGACAACGTAAGCTACGTCAATTCCAAAATTATCTTTGCGGAATCCTACGCCCATGGTGAGATACTTGCGGTTTCCTTTGTTGACGTTTTCATTAAAGTATCCAAGGCGTCCCGCAAAGATATTCCGGTACCAGTACTCCACTCCGACCGAGGTCATGAATTCCTGAAACTCTTCCTTGGCGCCACCGGGAGCATCAGAGAAGGAACCAAACATCCCGCTGAGCAATGAGACCGTGTCGCGGTTCGCTCCCGGACTCGGCACCATCAGCTTGTTGAAATCAAGAACGAAAGTAATGCTATTGTAGATGTCAAGCTCTGTGGTATATGCGCCACCCAACCTGAGGTTCGTCGGCAGGAAATCCTTGTTGTTGTTATCAGTGTATGAAATTTTTGCGCCGATATTGGAGATCTGTCCTCCGAGGGAAAGCGTAGAATTTCGGGTGCCCTGCAGAAGTTTCGTGTAAAACACGCCCACGTCGGCTGCAACACTGTTGCCAGCCTGGGCATCGGAGCCAGTGAATGCGCCGGTGAGGTTTGAGAAAATGTAACGTCCGGAAAGACCAATGCTGAAGTTATCGGTCAACATCCGGGAATAAGTTGCGTCAAAGGCTGCTTCTTTCGGATTAAAGTCACCCAGCGGTTCATTGTTATTGCCCCGGAAGCTGATCTCTCCAAGATCAAAATATTTCAGCGACACGGCCACAGCCTGCTCACGGTTGATCTTGTAAAATCCCGAGAGCGATGAGATCCACATGTCGTTGACGATCTTTCCCAGCCAGGGGGTGTAAGAGAAACTTCCTCCGTATTTCTGATCTTCGATAAAAACAAGTTTTCCAGCGTTCCAATAGGCTGCATTTGCGTCCGGAGACGTGGCTACGCCAGCATCTCCCAATGCAGCATGCCGTGCATCCGGAGTAATGCCAATGAAGGGCACAGCGGTCGTTATGGCGCGTTGCTGCCCTACCAACTGGCCTGGCTGACTTACTCCACTGTTTTGAGAAAAAACCTGTAAAGCCGTGCTTGCGAATACCAGGAGGAGAAATACTTCTCTGAGCTTCATCAATTTTATTTTCAGGGGTTAAAGATAATCAATTCAGTACAATAAGTTTCGTAACCCGCTCATTTTTAGAGCCGTTGGTCAATGAACGAACAACGAGTCGTGCCAAGTATAGGCCAGGCGACAGTTTTTTACCTGAATCTTCCAATTCCCTCAATTCCATTAAATTAATGTGATATTCGCTGGCCGCAATTGAAATTTCAGCGGTTTTTATCAGATCTCCTGCGGGATTATATATAAATAATTGTGCCCTGAGGTCGTCTCCCGATCGGTTATGCGTGAAATAGAGGGTGCTGTTTTCCCTGACAGGATTGGGGAAATTTCCAAAATTCTCGATCACCAGGGCTTCACGGTCCGTTACGATGAACATGATGGTCGCCTGAGAAGGATTGTTGTAAACGTCCCAGGCATGCACGGTGAGCCTATGTTGTCCGGGCGCCAGGCCAAGAATGGGAAATCGGATCGATCCTTTTTTGTATGTGTCTAACGCGCTCATGTAATAGTCATTCAGAACGTAAGCGGAGGCGTTATCATCAAGGTGCGCCATGATACTGTTTCCGATGCCATACCCGGAAATATTGATGCCGTTCTCATCTTCAAGTTCAACAACCAGGTAAGTGTCGGGGGTTGTGACGCCGCCGTCGACAAAGGTAGTGTCACCCATGAATAACCGGATCTGCGGAGGTATGACATCGTCAGGAACATTTACTTCACTTCCTCCAATCATGGCGGTATCGACACCGCTCGCGTTCACGCCTGTTTCAGGATCATATGCATAAAAACTGAATTTTCCGCTGCCAACCTGATAGGAAATATTTTTAGGCATCACGAACGTAAATTCAAACTGACCATCTTTTACGGAAGCGCGGCCGCGGAAAACCGCATTGTCCCACTGATTGTATGCGAATGGAGGGTCGTTCTTCCCGATGGTGACGAACTCTTTTTCTTTATCGAAAAGTGTAGCTTCTATTGCGCCGTTGAAATTACCTGCTTGAATACCGTCACTGTTGTAAATTTCTCCCTTTACGATCACGGTAGAGAGGGCGGCCAGCGTATCGGAGCCCGATGTGGTTTTGACTGCAGAAACCTGTACAGAAAACGCGGGTAATGCAAGTGTCATGGAGGGATCGCCTATCAAAGAAAAATTGCGGTTGGCCACGCCGCTGGTGCTATTGTTCTTTGTGTTTCTGAAAACTTCACCGATGGACGGATATCCGCCGGGAGCACTTTGAAACAGCGACTCGTAAAAGGCCTCGTTGAGGTCAAAGTTGGTGGTGGCGTTCACAGGCCTCGCCGTGGTAACCAATCCGATCGAGCCGCCAGCTTTTCGCAGCAGTGATTGTTCGGCTGTTGAGATGAGCAGCGGATCATCCTGACGGCCAAACTCACACGTGGCTGTTACCAGGAAAGGATATCGTTCGTTTGAGAGTTCGGCGATTGTCTTTTCTGTGAGCACCCTTTCATCAGTCCAGACAAGTTCCGAACCATGCCCGGTGAAATTGATGATCAGTGCGCCCTGGTCAAAAGCGCGCCTGATATCGTCTGCCATGTCAGGTACGGTTTCTCCATTGGGCTGGACATATTTCTTGTAAGTGCCCATAAAAAGCCTGTCGGCATCAAATGCAGGATGATTTTCTTCAATGGCCGTCGCCAGCTGATCAGCCTGGTATTGATGAAGATTTGTAAAACCGTCCTCGCTGTTGCCATCGTCAGCCACAAAGACAATCTTCTTTCTCCATGCTCCATAGGTCGTTTCGTTGGTCTCGTAATGGATGATCTTGTCTACTACGTTCCTTGCCTGCTCCAGGGAGGTTACGGGTAGCCTTCCGATACCCACATCCAGCGTGTGATGTTGTGAAGGCGATTCATTCCACATTCCTTCATCACTTTCAAGAAAAGCAAAGTAATCATCGGAGGAATAGGTCTGAAGCGGATGAAGTGAATTACGGGATTGATAGGTAGGAACAAAGTTGGTATTGTTTACAAGCCTGTCTTTGTAATCATAGGATCCCTTTCCGAAAAGGAGAATCGCCTGCAATGCCGCGGGGTTCTTTTCACGCAGGAACCTGGCATAATCGCGCAAAGCGGACACGTCCTGTCGCCCGCCGGAAAACTGATTAAAAATTTCTTCCGTCGTAACCACCTGCACGGACCAGTTGCTATGCGCCGAACGGTGAATGCCCAGGCGGTCGGCCTCCGGTTTGAAATCGGGATGGGTGATGATCAGCAGGTTTGGGGTTGATGCTCCTGATAGGTCCTGGTTTGCGACCTTCGATACAAATTTGGGTTCTGTTGCGGAACGGAAGGCAGCCCATTTTCTGAGCTGACCGGTTGCCGATGAAAAAACAGCAGCGGATCCGTTGAATGTAAAATCCTGCGACTGCACATTGTAATGATCCGTGATATCCCAGACCCGGACGTCGTCCGACGCCTGCTGAATGCTGAACGTCGACACCGGATTGGCAATGGATTCTTTTGACAGGAATATAGTTTCGTTTCCGTAAAGGGCCAGATCCCGTGAAATGCTGAGCAGAATGAAGTCAAGATAACCCTGGGAAAAACCCGCACCTTTTACAAATTCATATTTCAACTCGTGAGCCGACCGGTTGACCGTGTTGACCTCGCCCGCATTTACGCTGATCGTGTCGCGTTTGTGCACTCCCTTGACGGAATACCTTCCGTTGGGAATGGGTGATATCTTCTGTTCGGCGATAGCAATATTATTGAAATACAGTTTGAAAGCCGCCTCAGTATAAGACTGGCCCATTACGTCGGAAACAACCTTGATGGATGACCCCTGTGTGATACCCGGAATGCTAAAGGTTATTGCATGCGAATTGACGGGATTAAATTTCTCCCCGAACCATTCGCGTCCGGATCTTTCGATATTGTATTCATCTTTTTCATAAAAGGCCAGGTCGTTAAAGGATGTGATCACGGGAAAATTCCCGGCGACATTTTCTGCAGCAGCGAGGCGTTTGCCCGTGTCCGGGCCGATGGTTAGGAAGTAGTAATTCTGATCGCTGTACAGGTTATTTTCGTAAAGGAAAATATCGCGCGTGACGTCGTATTCAAAGTTGTCTGGTCCTTCAGCATAAAACAAAATGTAGTCTTCCCGGTCAAATCTTCCATCCGATTCGCCGCTGACCTCGATGGCCATTTCGATGAGATCGGCGGGGCGCGCAACGGCATTGGCCTGAGGCAACATGCCGCCTTCGCGGCCAAATAACCTGAGGTGTTGAGGATTTATCTTCCGGGGGTCCACTCCCATCTTTGCCAGAAGATCATAGGAGATGCGGTATACACCGTTTTTTGCGACTGCGAGTTTGTACCATTCCCCTGCAGCCAAAACAGATGACTGGCCATGAAGCGTTAGCCAACTGCACGTCAGGATCGCAAACCACAGGATCGTCTTCGCATGTATCAAAGTCCTTTAACTGATTTTCTTTCCGTTAATGTATTATTCATCAACGAAAAAACGATGTAGAGTATTATAATGATCGGTATTGCCAGCACCTGAAGGGTGATCAACAGTAATACCGCGAGGATCAGAAAGGTAAATCGTATTTTATTGTCCTGCCAGGTGAAATTTTTGAATTTGAAGGCAAAAAACTCTATCCGCGAAACCAGTAAGAATGAAAATATGAGTGTGATGGCAATAAGAACCCTTGTGTCATACATCCACCTTCCTACGTTATTATACAGCAGGGGCAATGCAGTGATGAAAAGTGTATTGGCAGGGGTATTCAGGCCGCGGAATGAATCACGTTGTGTTTCATCCACATTGAAAATTGCGAGTCGAAGCGCCGAGAATACGGCGATGGTGAAGCCTACATAGGGCAGGACGGGCGAATCGGTTGAGCTACTGATCATTTTATACATCACGAGCGCCGGAAGAACACCAAAACTCACGACATCGGCGAGTGAGTCCAGTTCTTTTCCAATACTCGAAGAAACCTTCAGCATTCTTGCAGCGAAGCCGTCAAAAAAATCAAACAGCCCTGCAAGCCACACGAAATAAGCGGCCGGTATATCGCGACCCTCCAGAACGGAAACAATTCCCAGGCACCCGCAGATCAGGTTGCAACACGTAAGAAAATTAGGCAGATGTTTTTTCATGATTCAAGTCCTCTTCGCAGCGATACAAATTACTCAATCAATATTTATGTTGTTAACTGCGCAAAAGGGGTTTGTTTTTTTCTCAAAACCGATGGTGGTCTCCGGTCCGTGTCCCGGGTAGACTCTGACATGGTCTGGTAGTACAAAAAGTCTGGAGTGTATACTGGAGATCAGCTGTTCGTGATTTCCTCCCGGAAGATCTGTGCGTCCGATGCTATTGTAAAACAAAACGTCGCCACCGATCAGGGTCCTGTTCTTCTCATCGTAAAAAGCGACATGCCCGGGCGAATGTCCGGGTACAAAAAGTACGACCATGGTCTGATTGCCGAATTTAATATGATCACCTTCTTCAAGATAGGCATCTGCAGGTTGATGCTCGTAGGCGTGGAACCCGTAGCTCGGAGCATAGACTTCGGCCGCTTTCAGCACCGATTCCTCGATGTGATGAATTAACAGATGAACTTTGTAGGTGTCCCTTACAAACTTGTTTCCCAGAACGTGGTCGATATGGCAATGGGTGTTCAGCAACAGCTTCACTTTTAGCTTATGACCCGCAATGAACGCTTTCAGTTGCGCTTTTTCTTCCTCATCGGAACATCCTGGGTCGATGATGATACACTCTTTTGTTTCATCGAACAAGACAAAAGTGTTTTCCTGAAAAGGATTAAAAACAAAAGATTGTACCTGGAACATGAAAGGATATTTTCTCAAAAATAGGCGGGTTTTTTGCACCAGCCCAATAATTTGTTCCATTTTTAGCCCGTGGATGGTGAACTTGAAATCGATCTGCTGATCATAGGGCAGGGCCTGGCAGGTTCAGCGGTTGCCATGCGCGCGATTGAACGCGGCTATAAGATCCTGGTGATGGATGAGCCCGCACAAAATCATTCGTCGGTTGTAGCCGCTGGGTTGTTCAATCCAATAACCGGCAGGAAGAATGTTAAAACCTGGCTGGCGGACGAGATCTTTCCTTCCTTACACAAATTTTATTCATATGCGGAGCGCGTGACCGGGACAGAATTTTTTCATCCAATGCCCATTTACAGACCATTTATTTCCGTTGAGGAACAAAACGAATGGATGGGCAACAGCGCAGACGACCGGTACAAAGACTATCTGGCGGGTGTTTCCTTTTCCAGTGGCTACAACGACCGGGTAAATGATCCTTTTGGTGGCATTACCCTGAAACAATCCGGATATTTGGATACGCGGCGTTATCTGGAGGCGGTAAGGGAATATCTTACGGAACGGGCCGCTTTTCAGTCCCGGACTTTTGTCTCAGACACACTGGAGATAAGTGATGAATTTGTGAGATATGAAAATATCAAAGCTGCCAGAGTCATCTTTTGCCAGGGGGTTCGGAACGATGCTAATCCATGGTTTAGAACGTTCCGCGTAAATTCCCTGAAAGGTGAGTTTCTTACCATGCAATGTGATTGGGGCGCTGACGTTATCCTGAATCGGGGTGTTTATGTGGTGCCTGGCACCCTGACAGAAGGATGGCGTGTAGGTGCGACCTACAACTGGAATGACCACCTCCCTGAAATTACCCCATGGGCGCGAAAGGAGCTGACCACCAGGCTGGATGACCTCGTCAGGATGCCATACACCATCACCGGGCAACAGTGGGGAGTGAGGCCTACGACCCCGGACAGGAAACCCATCATAGGAGCACATCCTGAATACCGTTCTTTAATAATTTTTAACGGTTTTGGGACAAAAGGAGTGAGTCTGGCACCCTATTTTTCTGAAGTATTAATCCGCTGGATGGAAAAGAAGGGAACGATAAACAAGGAGGCGGATGTTACTCGTTTTAATTGATTATATTGGATTCCCCAAAATGAATATGGCTTCGAAACGCGCAATTTTGCCTGCACTGGCGTTGATTATCCTTGGATCAATTGAAGTAAGTGCCCAGTACATACCTGAAACCTTTGGAAAAAACCGCATCCAATACCGCCAATTCAATTGGCAATACCTCAGCAGCGAAAATTTCGATGTTTATTATTATGACGCCCGCAAGGCGGTAGCACAAAATTCCCTTGAGTTCCTCGAAGCGGAGTTTGACCGCATTACGGACCTGATTGGCTACCCTCCTTACTTTAAGACCAAAGTATTTCTCTATAACTCGCTCGCAGACCTGAGACAAAGCAACGTAGGGCTGAACCGCACGGTATTTACCGCCAACGGTGAAACAGAATTCATCAAGCCGTATGTCGAGGTGGCCAATGTGGGAACAGCCCAGGAATTCAAGGAAGAACTGCTTTACCAGATCTCTGACCTGATGGTGAATGAGATGATGTTCGGTGGCAGCCTCAAAGATATTTTCCAGAGCTCCATACTGATGAATCTTCCGGACTGGTTCGTAGACGGCGCATCGCTCTATGTTGCGAAAGGATGGAGTGCGGAAATGGATGATTATATCCGCCAGCTGATCAGAACCCGGAAGCCGAAAAAGATCACAAGATTAATGGGGAAAGAAGCTGCCCTCGCAGGTCAGTCAGTCTGGAATTTTATCGCGGAGAAATACGGGAAAAGCAGTGTGGGAAATATTCTCAACTATACCCGCATCACGAGAAACGAAGAAAAAAGTGTACTGATCACGCTGGGGGTTACCTTCAAACAACTCATGAATGAGTGGTATAAGTACTATTCGGATATGGAATCGCGCATATCGGAAACTTACGTCATTCCCGGCGATTCATTAAATTTTACCTCGCATCACAATAAGAGCACAATTTTTACTGCTGTGAAGATAAGTCCCGATGGTCGGTACATTGCATTTGCTGAAAATGACCGCGGACGTTATATCGTAAAAGTGCGCTCATTGGATAGCGGACGCGAACGCACCATCATTTCCGGCGGTAGTAAAGTTCTCAACCAGAGAATAGATTATAACCTCCCGCTGATCAGCTGGGCGGATGCAAATACTCTTGGTGTTATCGGCTTGAAATATGGGGAATATGTTTTCTGGTTGTATGATCTGAGTAGCCGGTCAAAACTTCCCCGCGAGCTTGATCGGTTCAGCAATATCCGCAGCCTCAATTTTTCAGACAATGGAAGACTGGCAATTATCAGCGCTGACTTCGAAGGACGCAACGATCTTTTTCTGTTGAGTTCCAGACGCGACCGTGTCCGCAGGCTGACGAACGATCTCTACGACGATCTTGACCCGAGTTTTATTCCGGGATCGAATCGCATTGTCTTTAGTTCCAACCGGACTTCCGATACATTGCGCACACAGGTGCCGCCCGAGTTTGGCGCATTGTCAGGTACCTACAATTTGTTTGTGTTTGATCTCGATACAACCAGAAACCTTTTAAAGCGGATCACCAACACGCTCAGTAAAGACTTTGCTCCCCACGCGTCGGATGACAACAATTTTTATTACCTGAGTGATCAGCGCGGAATTGTGAATCTCTTCCGCTACGATCGGGCAACCGGGATTTACTCCCAGGTGACGAATTACGCATCCAGCATAAAAGATTACGACACCAATTTCGAGTCCAATACCCTTGCGTATGTAACCAACAAAGACCGGAAGCAGGATATTTTTGTAAACCGTAATTTCAACTTCAACAAACAGATCTTTACGCCGGCGACCCGGCGCAAGGAATTGCAGCAGGCGCGCGTGATCCGCGAAAGAAGAAAGCAGGAGGAAAACAAGAACATGAGTATTAAAGACCTCCTGAATGCCCGGCTAAAAGAATCCCGGCCTGAAAGAGACAGTCTTGAAACGTCTCCGACACCGCAGGATACGACCTCGTTTGACGCGGATACGCTGGCGACAACGCCCGCCGACACTGTGCGGAGAAATGAAGGCGAAGTCAACACCGATAATTATCAGTTTGACGCTCCGGAAGAGAAGCGGGTGGAAGTGCGCACGGATAACTACAAATTCGAGGATGAGGCCGTGAAGGAGAATCAGCCCAGCGAATCATTCCTCAGCCGGTATATGAAGGCGCGTGAAAAGAGCCGCATTACCGGACCTTTTCCGTATGAGTCTAAATTCAGTGCTGACAACCTCGTCGCTTCCCTGATCATTGATCCGATGCGCGGCATGGGTGTGCTGCTCGAAACCCAGATGAATGATATGCTGGAGAACTACCGTTTCCACGGCGGGATCATGTCTACGCTTGACCTGAGACAGGGCGATGTGTTCGCTGAATTCGAATACCTGCCTTATTTTATGGATTTCAGTGCCCGATTCGACCGGAAAGCGATCCGCTGGGATCCGTATCCAAGTGGGAAAGTCTTTAAATATACGCTTCATCAGTTTGAAGTTGGAGCTTCGTTACCTTTCACGGATCGCTTGCGTGTGTCTGTGAAACCTTTCGGGTCTGTAGCAACATCCATTGACCTGGGTGAGCAGCCATTCCCTTTAAATCCGCCGTCGGCGATCGCTACCAACCGGTATTACGCCGGAGCAAAGACTGAGATCGTATATGACAACTCGGTCAGCACGGGTATGAACCTGATGGAAGGTACCCGCGGCAAGATCAGCTTCATGCACTATCAGGGTCTCACCGATCAGCAACATAGCTTCAGCAGGGCCTCTATCGACGTGAGGCATTATCAGAAAGTTTACCGTGAAATTGTTCTTGCCGTTCGCGGCTTTGCCGGAACGTTCTTTGGTCCTTCCCCCAAGACTTTTTTACTGGGAGGGATGAACAATTGGCTGTTTAACAAAACGCAGCTGGAGGGAAGTACGAGTGAAGGTCAGCCTAACCCGCTGGGTTATCGCGGTGAAACACAGGATATCCTTTTTGTTGAGTATGCGAATTTGCGCGGCTTTGATTATGCGACGCTATTCGGGAACAGCGTGATGTTATTGAACGCGGAATTCCGCGTTCCCCTGATCAGAGCGTTGACGAACGGGCCGATCGCCTCTAACTTTTTCAGGAACCTGCAGTTCACCGCATTCTATGATGTGGGCACAAGCTGGTCAGGCAAGCCGCCCTTTACGTCGGAAACGAGTGTGAGCTACAATGTCGTGAGAGACGGACCCTTTGAGGCGCAGATCAAAAATTATATCAACCCGTGGCTGTACAGCTACGGTCTTGGTGTGAGAACCGTTGTATTCAGCTACTATGTGAAATTTGATTTTGCATGGCCTGTGGAAAATTATGAAGTGGGCAAACCGCGCGCTTATCTTACACTGGGTTTTGATTTCTGATTTTCTCCGACATTTTTCGATCTTTGCACCCCTTCGCAGGGACTAAAATATTTTGCCATGATAAAATCAATGACGGGTTTCGGCCAGGCATCTGCCGACGATGGTCAATCGCGTATCTATGTTGAAGTCAAGAGCCTGAACTCCAAGTTCCTTGATCTGAATCTAAGGATTCCAAAGGCATTCTCCGAAAAAGAACTGGAAATCCGGAATATCGTCAGTGAAAAACTCGAACGCGGCAAGGTGTCCATCACAATTGAATATGAGAGATTGTCCGATGGTCAGGTCAAACAGACCTACAATGAAACGCTGTTTCTCGCTTATTATCAGGAGTTAAAAAAACTCGCTGACAGGGTTTATGCGCCCTATGAGACGCTCTTCGAACAGGCCCTGAATTCTCCTGACGTGATCCATACCAATATGCGTGAAGAAGCAGGGGAGGAGGTATGGGTAAAGGTCAAAGGATTGTTCCTGGATGCTATCAGAAAGTGCGATGATTTCCGTCTGGATGAAGGTAAGGTGCTGGGAAACATGTTGGGAAATTGTTGCCGTGTGATCGAAGAGAGCCTGGAAAAAGTTAAGGAGCTTGACCCCAAAAGGGTCAGCCGCATCCGCGAAAGGCTGAAGAATAACGTGGTATCATTTTTTGGAGAGGAAGGTTTTGATACGAATCGCCTGGAACAGGAAATCATTTTTTACGTGGAGAAGCTTGATATCAACGAGGAAAAGGTCCGCCTGAAATCCCATCTCGATTATTTTATGCATGCCCTGCGTGAACCACAGTCGAACGGAAAAAAACTGGGTTTTATCGCACAGGAAATCGGACGCGAAATCAATACCATCGGATCGAAATCCAACGATGCCGAAATTCAGAAGCATGTGGTGGTGATGAAGGAGGAACTGGAAAAGATCAAAGAACAATTAAATAATATTGTGTAGGGACGGAAATGTTTCGCCCTTCGTGGACACATCGTCTTTGTGCCTTGCTAGATCAATTTCGCCAGGGTATTAATATAACGCTCGGGCACCTCGCCTTTGATGGCAGTCTGGTAGTCCGAATAACTGCAGGGCACAATGCTGTTTCTGGAAAACCTTTCCTTACCATCCGGGTAAGGAACTTCCATCCACCATTTTTCGCTGAACTTGCTTTTGTAAAATGATAATGTCTCCGGTTCAACCGGCATGGACACCGTGTATTTTAAGAAATCATTGCTGCGGAAGTTTTGTTCGTTCTTCCGGTAATAGTATCCCTCGACAAAATACCAGATCATCGTTGCAATCACCGAGGCAGTCTTATTGTGTTCATCATCCCAACGCGGATTGTATTCGTAGAACCCGATAGAGCTTAATTTCTCGTTTTGGCCCGCATACCAGCAGATCTGACAAGCCTCTTCACCTGTTAATCCAAAGGGTTGCGCATTGGCATTTCCCGGTGCATCGGAAGAGCGAATGGCGGTCACATCGAACGACAGGAGATCAGCGTTGCGTATCGCAGGCTCTATCTCCTGTATATTTGTGCGCAACTGGCCGATGCGGAACGCCTCGAAGTACAATTTCTCCAGGATTGAAACCGACATTGGGTCGATGAGGTAGCTTTGGTAGGCAAGGTGTGTATAGCTGAACAGGTAATTGGGCTCATGCAACAATACCTTGTGTATATGTTTCCGGTTTTCGGGCGTGTTTTCGTGGTCTTCCAGATCGAGAAATGCATCCACGTTGAGGAAACTTACCAGCTTTTCGAGCGTTTCATAACCGCAATATTGTCCATAATCCAGATCGTGCGTGCCGCCGATCAGAATCGGCAATACATTGCTTTCCAACAGGATCCGGCACACCTCGCTGACACGCACGTACGTTTCGTTCAGATCATGACCTATGTTGAGGTTCCCAAGGTCTACGATCTTGTAGGTTCCATGACCACGTTTCAGGTTGTATAATTTCTTCCTGACTTCGTCGGGTCCCTGGGCGGCGCCAACATTTTCGAGATTCCCCCGCTCCTCTTTTACGCCGATAATGGCCATGTGCGCGTCTCTGTAGTCCGGCATTTTCTCACTAAAAAGCCGGATGCTTTTATAAAAACTGGTGGGTGAGGTAATATTCGCAAAAACAGACTCGTCGACGGGTGAAAAAAGGATTGTAAGATCCATAAGGCAGAATTCAGTCAAATATACGGTTTGCCGCTGCAAATCCACTAATAATACCGGTTTGATGGGCCGTTCAACATCCGCTTAGGCAACTTAACCGTCAATTCAGCCGCTTGCCGCCGCTGGGAATTTTTAAAAGCCGCTTCGTAGCTTAACGCCGCTTAAATGCCAATATTTGTCTGAGCATGAGTTTTTTACCTATGATCCTTAAATCTGAGCTTAAACATAACCGGGACTTCCAGATCGTTTTAGTTGCGGTATTATTTTATGCTTCGGCATGCCTCGGTTATTTTTTAACATTCGAGAATGGCAACAGCCTTCCCACATGGCCGCCATCAGGGATTGCTTTTGCACTGGTTCTTTTGATGGGACGTCAGGCCTGGCCGGGAATTACCATCGGTTCCCTGGTCGCTAATCTGATGTCGCACTGGAATGACCCGTCACTGCCAGTCCATTCGATAATAGCCATTGCGAGTTTTACGGCCATATCGCAAACCCTGGAGGCGCTTATCGGTAATCTGCTTGTGAAAAAATGGATTCGGGATGATTACCCTTTCAAGACGTCGCGTGGTGCTTTCCAGTTTCTGTTTGTCGCCGTTCTCATGTGCTTTGCCGGTGCGTTGCTGGGAACTTTTGTTTTATACGGTAACCATGTGGTGCGGGAAGACGCGCTCCTGAAAACCTGTGTTTCCTGGATGGTAGGGAACGTTGTCGGTGTGCTGCTTTTCACGCCTTTTATTCTTTCCCTGGCCCGCAAGAACGAAGTGAAATTCTCCTCCGAGAAGGCGCTGGAGATAAGCTTATTTCTGATGGGTATCATTGCCATCGTCTTTCTTCTTCAGGAGGATTATTTCAGCACGACTATTCAGCGTGCGCTTCCGTTTTTGATACTGCCCTTTTTTTTATGGCTTGCCTTTCGTTTCGAGCTGATCGTCGCCATGGGAGGCGTGCTCGTGGTATCGCTGTTGGCGATCTATTTTACGGTAGAAAACCAGGGGCCGTTTGTGTTGACGGAACCTTATTACTCCATGCTTCTGCTGCAGATCTTTATCGCAGTGATGAGTATCTCAACGCTGGTGCTATCTGCTACAGTGAAGGAGCGTACGGTGGCTCAGCGCACCCTGCTGGAGTTTAATGAAAATCTGGAGGCAAAGGTTCTGGAGCGGACCCAGGCGCTTCAAAATGAAATACAGATCCGTAAAGAGGCAGAACATAAACTCCAAAAGACAAATCAGGAACTGAGTAAAAGAAATACGGAACTGGATAATTTCGTATACAGTGTGTCGCATGATCTGCGCGCACCCATTGCTTCGGTGCTGGGATTGATTAACCTGGCCAAGAAGGACAATGATGTGGCCATGAAAGACACTTATCTTGAAATGATCAACAACAGCGCACTTCAGCAGGATCATTTTATCAAGGAGATCCTGGATCAGTCGCGCAACTCCAGACTGGAAGTGAAACGTGAAGAGATACTGTTCGAGCCGATCATCGATGAGACTTTTAATCAGCTGCGTTTCGCCACGCCGACGGGCAAGGCTGTTGAAAAAATTATCACTGTCCGCCAGACCAGGCCTTTTTATTGCGACCGCTGGCGCCTGAAAGTCATTCTTAACAATATTATTTCAAATGCCATCCGATATCGAAATGGAAGGGATCCTGTGATCAAGGTAAATGTTGCGATAACGGAAAAAGGAGCTGAGCTTTCCATCGAGGATAACGGGAAG
Source organism: Chryseosolibacter sp. (assembly GCA_049791675.1). Taxonomy (GTDB): domain Bacteria; phylum Bacteroidota; class Bacteroidia; order Cytophagales; family Cyclobacteriaceae; genus Chryseosolibacter. Next base: position 11,941 of record JBARAD010000207.1, on the reverse strand, counting down.
GGAATTGCTAAAGAACATCTGAAAAATGTATGCGGGATGTTTTACCGTGCCACCGATGATGGCGCAGGTTCGGGTCTGGGATTGTATATCGTAAAAGAAACGATTGATAAACTCAATGGTTCGATCAATATTGATTCAATTGAAGGAAAAGGTACAACAGTGCAGCTCATGATACCCGAGGTTGCTCTCAGCGTGAATTAAAAAAAGGAGACTGAAAGCCTCCTTTTTTGGTTTTTATCGTTAATCCCAAGCGCTTATTTACTCAATGAAAGTGCACAAGTCACCTGGCATCCCGAACAGCCGGTCAGGCTACGGAACGCGTGAGTTTTTTCTGATCAAGCGATTGCGCGTTCAGAATCCCGCCAGGCGCAAGTATGATTCCCACACCCTCCAGTTTTGACCATTGGAGTAATTTCTCAAGTGATACCTTTCCGACCATGTATTGTTTGCCGTGGGCTGCATAGCCGGACTGGAATTCTTCAAAATCTTCGAGGGTGATCGAGGCGCCATCATCGAAACTCACGTACGCTTCCGTTATAAGATCGTTAGAGAATTCAAGGCCGTGTTCCTGTTGCAGTTTCTTATATTCGTACGTATAATCATACGTAAGCGCCGAGACATCGGATAATACCGCGGAGCCCGTGGGATAACTTCCTGCTCCTTTTCCAATAAAGATCTGTTTTTCAGCAAACGCACCTTCCACCTGGACTGCATTGTATTCGTTCCGCACCGAGGCGAATGGATTGTGTGCATCGATGAACTGTGGAGCGACAAACCCATAAATCCTGTTCCCTTCTTTAAAGGCGCGTGCGATGAGTTTAATAGTCAATCCATTTTCCCGTGCGAATTTGAGATCGAGGTCGGATATTTTATCGATGCCGATATTGATCACATCCTCGGGCCTCACGAATATCCCGAACGTATGGGCGATAGCAATAACGAGTTTGTACTTGGCGTCATACCCTTTCACATCCAGCATCGGATCGCTTTCGGCAAAGCCAAGGTCCTGTGCCTGCCTCAGCGCGCTGGCATAACTTTTCTTTTCCTCAAAAACCTTTGTGAGGATGTAATTCGTTGAGCCATTAAAGATTCCTTCGATCCGCTGAATGAGGTCGTTGTCATAATACTCCTCCAGGTTCCGGATAATGGGAATACTTCCGCAAACAGATCCTTCGTATAACACGGGCTTTCCATGCTCGCGCTGCAAGTTGAAGATTTCTTCCAGGTGTTCGGCGAGCATTTTTTTGTTTGCCGTGACAACAGCTTTACCTTTTTGAAGAGAGGTTTTTACGATGTCAAAGGCTGCCTTAGCATCGTCAATCAGTTCTACGATAATGTCGATGTCAGGATCATTGAGGATCTCATCCCTGTCATACGTAAAAAAAGAGGCGGGGATGGGTCTTTGCTTATTCCTGTTCTTCACGCAAATCTTTTTGATCTCCGCTTTTACGCCGTGTGTCTCATGCAATACGTGGTAAAGGCCCTGCCCGACACAACCGAAACCAAAGAGTCCTAATTTTAACTTTTTCTTCATACGAGAACCTTACTGAAGGATTTATTGAAATAATGTGTGATAATCTTTTTTAACTGATCGAACTCCACGAGGAAGCCATCGTGTCCGAAATTGGAAGTGATGACTTCGAGTGTGGCATTCGGAATGTGTTCTGACAGGTATTTTTGTTCTGATAAAGGGAAGAGTATGTCGTTCTCAATTCCAATGACCAGAGCTTTCGCCTGTATCTGTCTTAAAGCAGCTTCCGTGCTCGTGCGATTCCTTCCCACATGATGGCTGTCCATCATTTTGGAGAGCAGCCAGTAGGTAAATGCATTAAAGCGGTTGGCCAGTTTTTCTCCCTGGTAACGTTGATAGGTTGCGGCCCTGAATTCGTCGGTTTTATCCGATGTCTTTTCAGACTGCGTGGCGGCGTAGGTGTCATAGTGCCGATAGGATATCATGCCCATGGCCCGCGCCGCCTTCAAGCCTTCTACTCCCGCGCGCGGATCGTTTTCCTTCCACGTCGGGTCAGCTTCAATGGCAAGTCTTTGTGCTTCGTTGAATGCGATACCCCATGGTGAATGAAAAGCATTGCAGGCAATGGGGATAATATACTCAAAGATCTGCGGTTGAAGGATGGCCCACTCCAACACCTGCTGTCCGCCAAGGGACCCCCCGATGATGGTGTGGATCTTTCTTATATTCAATTCGAGCCGGAGGAGGTCAAAAGCCCGTACAACATCGCGATTTGTAAGTACGGGAAATTCGTGGAAGTAGGCGGTGTTTGAATTGGGCATGTTGCTGAGCGGGCCGGTAGATCCGTAGCAACCACCGAGGAGGTTGGCACAGATGATGAAATATTTGGCCGGATCAAATGGTCCGTCAGGAGAAAATAATCCGCCCCACCAGTCCGTAAAATCCGCGCTACCGGTCAGTGCATGGCATACCCATACAGCGTTGGTCCGCTCTTCATTCAGATTTCCAACGGTGGTAAATTTGAGCTGAAAAGAGGAGAGTCTTTCTCCCGATTCCAGCTCAAATACCTCATTAAAATGAAACGTATGATCCGTTTTCAGCATAACCTTTTTACCGCGCGTCAATGACGCTCCTCTTTTTTACGCTACTAATTCTCCCTGAAATACTTTTTCGAAAGCCTGTTGGAAGTCAGCTTTGATGTCTTCAATATGCTCGATTCCAACAGATACCCTCAACTGGTTCGGCAACACGCCTGCAGAGCGTTGTTCTTCGTCGGTAAGTTGCTGATGTGTTGTTGCTGAAGGCTGAATGATCAGCGTTTTTGCATCACCCATGTTCGCCAGGTGGCTTACCAGTTTCAGGTTGTCCACCAGTTGGGTGGTATTTTCTTTTGTTCCTTTCAGTGTAAAGGTCAGCACGCCTCCGAAGCCGTTGCGCAAATATTTTTTTGCAAGCTTATGGTAAGGGTTGCTTTCAAGACCGGGATAATTGACGGCATCAACGAGCGCGTGTTTTTCCAGCCACTGCGCCAATGCAAGGGCATTGTCTACCGTGCGTTGCACACGAAGGGACAAGGTTTCGAGTCCCTGAAGGAAGAGGAAAGAATTGAACGGACTCAGCGCTGGTCCGAAATCACGTAAACCTTCCACGCGTGCGCGGATGATGTACGCAATGTTCGGAAGTCCGAGCGGATTGTTATCTCCGAATACGTCCCAGAACTTAAGACCGTGATATCCTTCCGACGGTTCGGTAAACTGGGAGAATTTGCCATTGCCCCAGTTGTAATTTCCTCCATCGACGATGACGCCGCCAATAGAGCTACCGTGACCACCGATCCATTTCGTTGCGGATTCAACAACTACGTTGGCGCCGTGTTCGATAGGGCGGAAAAGATATCCTGCGGCTCCGAAGGTGTTGTCAACGACAAGGGGAAGGTCATGTTTCTTTGCCAGGGCGCTGATCGCCTGAAAATCCGGAACATTGAAGCCAGGGTTTCCTATGGTCTCTATATAAATGGCTTTCGTGTTTTTATCAATTAGTTTTTCGAATGACTGTGGCTTATCATCTTCAGCGAAGCGAACATCAATGCCCAGGCGTTTGAAAGACACTTTGAACTGGTTGTAAGTTCCGCCGTACAGGAAGGGTGCGGAAACAAAGTTGTCGCCTGACTGAAGAATGTTGTTCAGTGCGATGAACTGGGCGGCCTGTCCCGAGCCGACGGCCAAAGCAGCCACACCGCCTTCCAAAGCGGCTACGCGTTTCTCAAAAACATCGGTGGTAGGATTCATGATCCTGGTGTAGATGTTTCCAAACTCCTTCAGGGCAAAGAGATTGGCGCCGTGCTCAGAATTCTTGAAGTTAAAGGAGGTAGTTTGATAGATGGGTACAGCCCGTGACATGGTTGTAGGATCAACTTCCTGGCCTGCGTGCAATTGTAGGGTTTCAAAACGTAAGTTTGACATGGTTGTATTCGGTTAAGTCAATGATTGAGTAAATGGATTTCTGAGATGGATGGAAGGATGATAGCCGTAACCGTTGCCTGTCACCTGGCAGGTCATAAGCTATTTGTTGCCGGAAGCGCTACGCTCTGTGGATTAACAGCAACCTTCGTGGCAACAGCAACACATGCAGCAATTGTTGGTGCTGTCGTCAAACCCTAAGACGGTAGAAAAGGATTGGAATGATCCGGAAATGACACCATTGAGAACCCTTGGGTTCAAGGCACATTGGAAAATGTCGGCGATGATTTTCATTATTAATCGGTTTATATATCCTGAACCGGACTTTCCGGATCAGAGTCAGGATTTAGCACCTTTTCTTCCCAACTGGGTTAGGAGGAGGGTTGCTAGCGCTTCATAGAGCCTGTCTCTCCGCGCTTCTTTATAAATCGGTAAAGCGGTACGCTTATTCGACTTGGTTTTACAAACGTAGAATCTGAGCGCCTGGTTTCCAAATAACGGCCCAATTAATTTTTTGTTACGACACTGACAAATGTTAGGCAGATTGGCCCAAATCCCGGCCTGGCAGTGATTTAAATCGTTTGTGCCCGCCCCGCCTTTTTGATCAGCATGATCTGCCCGGTATGGTACAGATCATGGTGAATGATGCCGTGCACCAGGGTATAAAAACTTAACGGCGCCGTTTTCCCCGGTACCTGGTCTTGTAAATCTCCGGGAAAGCTTTCCAGTGCCGACACCAGCTTCTGCTGGTTTTCCCTCAGCCGCTGTACACTTTCCGGCCAGTTATGGCCTGCGGGAAAATTGTGTTCTTCCGTAACGGAGTAAGAAGCGTTACCTGCCAGTTTTTGAATGACATACTCACGCCAAGCAGTCATGTGCAACACGAGTTCTATGATCGAATGGGTGTTCGATAGCCTCCACGTGGCTTCACGCGCTTCGATATCGGCAAGCGCTTCAGTCACAGAGGGTCCATGCCAGGCTTCTTTTTCAAAGGTCCGTTTCAGAAGGGAAACGAGATTGGAACGTTCAGTCGCCATGGACATCCTGTTTAGGTAAGCATCCCGCCATCGACCTGGAGTACCTGGCCCGTGATGTACGACGACATATCGGAAGCAAGGAAGATACAGGCATCGGCAACGTCTTCCGGCATGCCGCCGCGTTTCAGAGGAATTGCATCACGCCAGAGCTGGACTGTTTTCTCATCGAGTTTGCCTGTCATTTCCGTTTCAATGAAACCGGGTGCTATGGCATTGCACCGGATTCCCCGCGAGCCGATTTCCAAAGCGACGGATTTTGTAAAGCCAATGATCCCTGCTTTGGAGGCGGCGTAATTTGCCTGCCCGGCATTACCCTTGATGCCAACCACCGAGGTCATATTGATGATCGATCCGTTTTTTTGTTTCATCATGGGTTTCATCACGGCCTTGACCGTATTGAAGCATGATTTCAGATTGACGTTCATCACGCGGTCCCATGATTCTTCGGTCATGCGCAAAAGAAGATTATCCATGGTGATCCCCGCATTGTTTACAAGGATATCAAGCGTTCCAAAATCGGCGATTACATCGCTGATGAGTTTCTCGGCTTGTTTAAAGTCAGAAGCATCCGAGCGGTAACCTTTTGCTTTTATTCCTTTTGAAGTTAATTCTGTTTCGAGCGCTTGTCCCTGTTCAACACTGGAGAGATAGGTAAAGGCAACGTTGGCACCTTGTTCGGCAAATTTCATGGCGATGGATTTTCCAATACCTTTTGACGCTCCGGTGATGAGCGCAGTTTTTCCCTTGAGTAAATTCATATTTCTAGCTTTTAAAAACGAACGGGGCCGGCGGCAGGCCGGCGATCGGTCGCCAAAAATAAGAATTCATTTCATGTCGCAATAATTAAAGTTGGATGCCGTCAGCAGCCGGTGTTTTTCAGCAGCCGCACTTTTTTTATTCCCGGGACGTGGCTGAATGCACGAAAAACCCGTTTTTTAATAACAATCTGCGGTTTATCTTTGGCAGCGAATTTAACTTCCACACTATGTCAAAATATGATCTGATCGTAATCGGGAGTGGTCCCGGGGGATATGTAGCCGCTATCCGCGCTTCCCAACTTGGAATGAAAGTAGCCGTCGTTGAGAAGGCTGAGATAGGGGGGATTTGTCTGAACTGGGGTTGTATACCGACTAAAGCGCTGCTCAAGAGCGCTAACGTATTTGAATACATTACCCATGCGAAGGATTACGGTATAGAGGTGAAGGATTTTAAAGCTGACTTGCAGGGAATGGTTAAACGCAGCCGCGATGTAGCCGCCAGCAACAGCAAGGGTGTACAATTCCTCTTCAAGAAGAACAAGATCGAGTTGATAGAAGGGACCGGTAAAATCAAGAAAGGTGGTAAAGTAGAGGTTACTGACCGGGCCGGTAAAAAGACAGACTATGAAGCCAAAAATACCATCATCGCCACCGGCGGAAGATCGCGCGAGCTGCCCAGCATGAAGATCGACGGCAAAAAGATCATCGGCTATCGCGAAGCGATGATCCTGGAAACTGTTCCGAAGAAATTGCTCGTGGTAGGGTCAGGAGCGATTGGCGTTGAGTTCGCATACTTTTATCGCGCCATTGGCTCGGAGGTGACGATCGTGGAATTCCTTCCGAGAATCGTGCCGGTTGAGGATGAAGAGGTTTCTAAGACATTGGATAAATCCTTTAAGAAAATGGGCATGACCATCCATACCAATTCAGAAGTGACGAAGGTTGACACTTCAGGAAATGGATGTGTGGCCACGGTGAAGACGCCAACCGGTGAGATCAAGGTCGAAGCCGACATTGTACTTTCTGCTGTAGGCGTGGCTACAAATCTGGAGGGAATTGGTCTCGAAGAGGTAGGTGTGAAGACGGACAAAGGCAAAGTCGTTGTTGACGATTTTTATAAGACCAACATTGAAGGGGTTTACGCGATTGGAGATATCGTGAAGGGTCCTGCCCTCGCGCACGTCGCTTCGGCAGAAGGGATTATCTGCGTGGAGAAGATCGCAGGCAAGAACCCCAAGCCTCTCGACTACAATAACCTGCCCGGCTGTACGTACTGCTCACCGGAGATTGCTTCTGTAGGCTATACAGAAGAAGCTGCACGCAAGGCAGGCTATGAGATCAAAGTGGGGAAATTTCCGTTCAGCGCGTCCGGAAAAGCAAAAGCCGCCGGCGCCACGGAAGGTTTTGTGAAAGTGATCTTCGACGCCAAATACGGCGAGTGGTTGGGAGCACATTTCATTGGCGCCAATGTTACAGAGATGATCGCTGAAGTAGTGGCCGCCCGGAATCTGGAAACCACAGGTCATGAGATCATCAAGACTGTTCACCCGCATCCCACGATGAGCGAGGCTATCATGGAGGCCGCCGCCGCCGCCTATGGCGAGGTGATCCACATCTAGGCATCGGAAAAATCAGGAGATGGAAAATAAAAAAGGACGCAAACGCGTCCTTTTTTATTATTCAAGATTCAAGATTCAAGATTCAAGATTCAAGATTCAAGATTTAAGATTTAAGATTTAAGATTTAAGATTTAAGATTTAAGATTTAAGATTTAAGATTCAAGATTTAAGGTTTAAGATTTAAGGTTTGATGACGATAAGAAATAACTGGACACGCGAAGAGATTACGGAAATTTTCAATACACCCGTTCTGGAACTTGTTTACAAGGGTGCGACTGTTCACCGTCAGTATCATGATCCATCGGAGGTTCAGGTCTGCACACTGCTTTCGGTGAAGACCGGGGGATGTCCGGAAGACTGCGCGTATTGCCCCCAGGCGGCCCGTTATCACACGGATGTGAAAGTTCACAGACTTCTTGAGGTCGATGAAGTGCTGGATAAAGCGCGCGAAGCAAAAGCTGCAGGGAGCTCACGCTTCTGCATGGGCGCGGCGTGGCGTGAAGTACGCGACAACCGCGACTTCGATAAAGTGATCGACATGGTGAAGGGTGTGAACGGCCTTGGCCTCGAGGTATGCTGTACCCTTGGTATGCTTACACACGAGCAGGCGCTGAAACTTAAGAAGGCCGGCCTCTACGCCTACAATCACAACCTCGACACCAGCGAAGATTATTACAGCGACATCATCACAACACGTACCTATCAGGATCGTCTGGAAACCATAGAAAATGTGCGCAACGCAAAGATATCCGTCTGCTCGGGCGGTATTATCGGAATGGGTGAGGGCGAAACAGACCGCATCGGCATGCTGCATACGCTCGCGACGCTGCCCGAACATCCGGAGTCTGTTCCTGTCAACGCACTGGTACCGGTAGCGGGAACGCCACTGGAGGATCAGCCGCGGGTCACCGTATGGGAAATGATCCGCATGATCGCCACGGCGCGCATCCTCATGCCGCGGGCGATGGTGAGATTATCCGCCGGCCGCGTGCGCATGTCACTGGAAGAACAGGCGTTATGCTTTCTGGCGGGAGCGAACAGCATCTTCGCGGGTGATAAGCTACTCACTACACCCAATCCGCAATATGTTCAGGATCAGGAGATGTTCCAGGTGCTGCAGCTGAAGCCGAGGCAATCCACCGTTCACGGCGCGCCAGCCACAGCGGCAGTTTAGGAGACACAGCAAGCGTTCATACCCGGATACCTGTTGGCTGCAAAGGCTGTCATTCCACAAAGAACTTATTGAAGTCGTGGAACAGCCAGGGTTGTCATGAAAGATTAACTTCAGTCTGATATTTTTTTTTGATTTGATCAACTGCATTGTTTCATTCTGAAAAACCGCCATTTCCAGAGCGTGTTAAAGGAAACAATCAGAAGTAATGATCAATACTTACAGTTTCGGTTCCGGACAGCAGCCGACCCTTCAGCTGAATTCTGCGCATTTCAACTTCCTTCCCGTTTATTGTGGCCGGTCGGGTACAGTTTTTTTTCTATACGCATGTACATCTTTCCCGATAGATCATGTTTTGCTATGGAAAAAAAATTAACTGGTGTTCTCTTCTTTTTTCTCACACTAAATCTGGTTTGCTTTTCCCAGGTAGACACTGCCTACATTTATAAGACCAACACGCCCTTCGGGGCGCTGGACATCCGCATCGCGAAATCCGCCACGAGTTATTATTACCTGCAGGAGGGACAGACCTTCAGCTTCCGCGAATCCGCGCCCGGCGTAAGGACCAATACCTTCCGCGACATGACTTCCTGGGACTCCAGTCCCTATAGCGAAGGCAACCTTCGCGAGAAGACGGATTCAGGTGATAACTTTATTATGAATTACCGGCTCTTAAAGCCCGAAGGATATAACGACAAGGCGTCGCCGGGTTATCCCATCGTGATGGTGTTACACGGTTACAGCGAACGCGGCAATTGCGCAGAGAATAAGTGCTATCACGCCACGCCGGCGTGGGATCCAAAGACCAATGATCCGGTGGCGCCGACTTCAGCGGAGCTCGAATTGCTGAATAACGACCACAATCTTCTGCATGGGGGGCAGCGACACCTGTCCGCTGTAAAGCAGGCAGGCGCAAAGCTGGTCAACGATGGCGCCCTTGATCCGAAAGCTTTCCCCGGATTTGTCTTCTTTCCCCAGAACCTCAACGGATGGGATCACTTTGCCGTGCAGGATGCAATACGCGCACTGCGGCTGCTCATCAAAAAATATAACATCGACGAAGACCGCGTCTACATTGAGGGAATCTCCAACGGAGGGCATGGTTTGTATGAAGCGGTCAAGCGCGCGCCGTGGATGTTTGCTTCCGCCATTGCCATGTCGGCAATCGACGATGGCTATATCAACGCGCAGGGGCTTGCCCCCACGATCGCGCATATCCCACTCTGGATCTTTCAGGGCGGGCACGACATCAATCCCTATCCCAGCAAGACCCAGCGGTATATGCAACAGTTCCGCAGCGCCGGCGCAGTAGTTCGCTATACACTGTATCCGGAGTTTGGTCACGGCACCTGGAACAAAGCTTACAATGAACCGGATTTCTTTTCCTGGATGCTCGGCGCCAATAAGTCCGACATCCACACCTTTGAGGGTTCTACCAAGATCTGTTCTGCTGAAGGTACGCGGCTGGAGATCTCCAAAGGATTCAAGGCTTACCAGTGGCAGTTTAACGGCCAGGTGATTGCAGGGGCAGACTCCGCAGTATTCTATGCGAAAACGCCCGGAATATACAAGGCGCGTTTTTCCAGGGTCGGCAATCCTGGCGAGGCCGACTGGAACCAGTGGTCCGATGGCATCACCCTCACCGTCACCGATCCGCCGGTAGCAAACATGTCGCAGATCGGCACCGTGCTGCTGAAGGACCTCAACGGATACGGAAATGCGCTGCTGGAGTCAAAGGACGCGCATGCGCATTATTACTGGTATAAGGATGGCGCGTTGCTGGACCTTCCGGGCAAGGAAGACGATACATTGCGCGTAGCCACCATCGCACCGGCGTATGGCAAGGGGGCGTATACCCTGGTCGTTGCTGACTATGGATGCAGGAGCACGCCAACGGCGCCGAAATATGTATTCTTCAATGACGAGGCGCCGATCGGGATCACGCCGCCGACCGATTTCACAGGTATCTCATCGTCACCCGCTGAGAATACCCTTTCGTGGAAAGATGCTTCCACCAATGAAGGGGGCTTCGAGATCTGGCGCCGGCGAAAGATCAACGGTTCTTTCGGACCTTGGGAAATGGCAGGTCTTACCGGACCAAATGCCACCTCCTTTGATGACACGGGCGTGGAGCCGACGATGAGTTACCAGTACAAAATTCGCGCGGTAAGCAACACCGGCCGTTCTGAATATACACCCGCTGCAATAAATGAAGGGATCGTGGTGCAGACTGTCGTCTATACGGATAAACCCGCAGCGCCGGCGGAACTTAACGCCGTGGTCGAGGGAGTAGGCCGAGTGCGGCTCTCCTGGAAACCTTCTACCGACAATACGCGCATCCGTGAATATTACGTGTACTTCAATGATGATTCGGTTGCCACCGGCACCGGAGATACGAGTTATGTACTGACCAACCTTCCTCCGAATGTCAATTACGACATCACCGTAAAGGGTATGGACCTTTCGCGAAACCTCAGTCCCGCGAGCAACCTTGTCAAAGCGAGCACCTATTTTTCAGGGCTGTACTATGAGCATTCAACGGGCTCGTGGCCGGAACTCGACTCGGTAGACTGGTCATGGGCGGAGATCAGGGGCAAGGTGGCGGACTTTTCATTATCGCCGAAAACGCAGGACGATTATTATAACTTCAGCTTCGACGGATATCTCTACGTGGAGAACGGTGGCAACTATCAGTTCCGCGTGGGGTCCAGTGATGGAACAAAGTTCTGGTTGAACAATCAGTTGATCATCGACAACGACGGTATCCATGATCTCACGGTCTTGACAAGCGGCGCCGTTTCCCTGCAGCAGGGACCGCACAGGGTTTATCTGCAGTACTTTGAATACACAGGCCTGGACAGCCTGCTGGTGGAGTACAACGGACCCGATACTGAGGGACAGTGGGTGACGCTGTCGCGTGATGTGCTGAAGAGCGACAAGAACATCGTTACGGCCATTGGCAATCCTGACAACGGCCCCGAGGACAGTTTCATCGTGAGCGTTTATCCCAATCCTACGACGCAGGATAATATCAATGTCCTCGTCGAGAGCGTGGTGCCCGCACCTGTGCAGGTGCAGTTGCTGGATCCTGTGGGACAGAATCTGTTCGAAGGGATTTTCCAGCCAGACGAGCTTCTGCAGGGCATCAGCATTTCACCCACGGGTGTGATGAATACTGGCATGTACATCGTACGGGTAACGCAGGGCAGGGTCGTCATCAGGCATAAGGTTATCATCAGAAGGTAGCGTACGCAGGCGCCAATCATGGGGAAACATACGCGCGCGTTGCATCGGCGCACGATGATGAGGCATCCCTGCAGAGCGCCTCTTTGATGATGTCAGCAAACGATACCACAAACCGTGGAAATTCCACAATTGCGGAAATGTTAATCCCGTTTCAGAAATCCTGCCGGCATGAGTTATCCG
>JBARAD010000206.1:0-4680 GCA_049791675.1 Chryseosolibacter sp. | reverse complement strand
CGGCCCTGCATCGACATATCAGGATTATACGGCGTATCTATGAAGTCAGCCTTGCCAAAACATTATCCGACGCTCGCAGGGATCTTGTATCTACTGATCATCGTCTTCGGATTGATTGCCCAGATATTTGTCCGCGACAACCTGGTTGATTATGGCGACGCCGGCATCACCGCCAACCGGATAATGGGTTCTGAGTTCTTATTCCGTTTCGGTTTCGTCAGCGAGCTCATGATGCTTGCCTGCGATGTAGCTGTCACGATGATTTTGTATGTGATGCTCAGATCCGTAAGCGCGGGCCTGGCGATGCTCTCGACATTTTTCAGACTGGTGAGCATTTCCATTTTAGGACTTACCGCACTTTCACATTACGCGGCATTACAGATTCTCGGCGATGCCGGTTATCTCAAAGTATTCGAGACCGGCCAGCTGCAGGCTTTAGCTTTGCTCTCCATTAAATTGCATGGGTCCGGCTACAACATCAGCCTGTTCTTCTTTGGTTTCCACCTGTTTTTTCTAGGGATCCTGATCGCTAAATCCGGATTATTTCCGCGCATCCTTGGGTTCCTGCTTCAGATTGGCGGCCCCTGCTACATTGTGAATAGTCTTGTCTGGTTCCTTTTCCCAACATTTGTTTCAACGATCTATCCCGCCATACTCCTACCCTGCTTTATCGGAGAACTGTTCCTCAGCCTGTGGCTTCTGATCAGGGGAAGAAAGATTCTGACTGCCCTCCAACCCGGCCTCACTTCAACCGGCAGCTAAGCGCCGCATCCGGCCTCGCAGCAACGGGAAACAAAGCGCCGGCAAGCGCGCGGCACCCGGCCCCTCGGCATCCGGCAACCAAAGCACTGACAAGCGCAGCCCCCGGCAACCGGCAACCGGCAACAATTTCCCCGTTCCACGCAGCCAAAAAAATTGTTTCCCGTTATAACTTGGAATGCTTATCCAAACTCCGTGATGAAACCCCTCGCACTACCCACCATTCTCGGCTTGCTTTTGCTGACGACCTGTTCGGAAAAGAAGCTGACGTTCGAAGCCCCGCTCCTGAAGAACATTGGAGCTTATCATGTCGAGGTAACGACTGACGCTGACTACGCGCAACGTTTCTTTAATCAGGGCGTCATCATGGCCAACGCATTCAACCACGCCGAAGCGGAGCGATCGTTTCGCGAATCCATCCGGCAGGATTTCACCTTTGCGATGGGCTATTGGGGAATTGCCTATGTGCTTGGGCCCAACTACAATTCAGCGGGAGATAATATGGGTGTGATCAACGACATCCGCGAAGCTGTCGGAAACGCAGTCCGCTTCAGTGCAGATGCAACTCCGTGGGAGTCCGCGGTGATCCGGGCGATCAGCATCAAATTTCCGGCCGACTCCGTTACGACAGATGCCGAAGGATACGCCGACGCGATGCGGGAAGCATACAATCAATTTCCTGAAAACGATTTTGTCGCAACGCTGTATGCGGAGTCGATCATGAATCTGCACCCGTGGGATTTTTACGTCACCAAGGGTGGCGAGCCCAGACCCTGGACGCCGGAAGTCGTTTCCCTGTTGGAGAAAGTGATCGCCATCAACCCGTCAAATCCGCTGGCCAATCATCTGTATCTGCACGCTACCGAGGCGGGACCAAATGTTGAAAAGGCCCTGGCCAGCGCGGAGCGGTTGAAGACGTTGGTTCCTTCCGCCGGACACCTCGTGCACATGCCTTCCCATATCTACATCAATACCGGTGATTATCATGAGGCCTCCATCGCCAATGAAAAAGCCGTCGTCGCAGACAGCATTTATATCGCGGAGTGCAACGCTCAAGGGATCTATCCGCAGCTGTATTACCCGCACAACTATCACTTTCTCGCCGCGACGGCAACCTTCGAGGGACGCGGCGCCCGCGCAATCGAGGCCGCCTACAAGACAGCGAGCATCGTGGATAAAAAATATTTCCATGAAGCAGGCTATGAAACGGTGCTGCACTACACAACTATCCCGCTACACGTACTGATAAAATTCGAGCAATGGGAAAAGATCCTTGCGACGCCCCAGCCGGAAAAAGATCTCGTATATCCAAGAGCTATATGGCATTACGCACGCGGAATGGCTTACGCCAACATGGATAAACCGGCTGACGCCAACAGAGAACTCGATTCACTTAATGCTTTACGCGATCATGACGAAGTAAAGCGCATCATCATCTGGGGACTGAATCCCGCGGAAGAGATCTGTCACATTGCCGAGAACGTGCTGAAGGCAGAGTTCCTTACCCGCAAAGGCGACTATCAACCTGCTATCGCGCTTCTGAAAGAAGCCATTCAGCTGGAAGATCAGTTGAACTACAATGAACCTCCTGACTGGTTCTTCTCTGTACGCCACACGTTGGGCAACGTCCTCCTCCACGCGAAAGAATTTGCCGCGGCGGAGAAAGTTTACCGGGAGGATCTCACCTACTGGCCCAAGAACGGATTTGCCCTCATGGGTTTGTACGAGAGTCTGAAAGCGCAGGACAAGATGCAGGAAGCGCAGCAGGTAAAAGAACAATTCGATCTCGCGTGGCAGTATGCCGACTCGGATCTGAAATACTCGAGGATCGACGGTGAAAAAAGAAAGGACCTGACCCTGAACTTTGATGCCGATTCTCCGAATGCCATCGTCTACCTGGCCGGCGCCATGTGTGTCGCCCCAACAACTGAGACGACTTCCACTCGCGGTGAAGCTGTTCAACCTTAAAGATTTAAGATTTAAGATTTAAGATTTAAAATTGAGACTGGTCTTATTGTACTTGAAATGCCTCTCGATCTTAAATCTTGAATTCGAAGATTTAAAATTTAAAATTTAAAATTGAGACTGGTCTTATTGTCCTTGAAATGCCTCTCGATCTTGAATTTTGAATCTTGAATCTTAAATCTTGAATCTTAAATCTTGAATCTTGAATCTTGAATTCAAACACACTTTGCGACCATGAAATTATATTAAAACAATTAAATCTATTACCCATGACTACCACCAACGTGTACCTCACCTTCAATGGCAACTGCGAAGAAGCCTTTAACTTTTACAAGTCAGTATTCGGAGGAGACTTCCCCTACATCGGAAGGTTCAAAGACATGCCTCCCAACGAAGGGGGCGAAAAACCTTCGGCGGAAGCCGGAGAAAAGATCATGCACGTCTCGCTTCCCATCAGCAAGGAAACGATGCTCATGGGCAGTGATACGGGCGGCGAGTGGGCTTCCAATTATACCCAGGGAAATAACTTTTCCATCTCGATCAATACGGACCGCAAAGAAGAAGCTGATCGCCTGTTCAACGGTCTCTCAAACGGAGGCAATGTAACGATGCCCATGAACAAAACTTTCTGGGGCGACTACTTTGGGATGTTCGCTGACAAATTCGGGATCAACTGGATGGTCAGTTTTAACGATCAACAGAAATAATATTCTTGTCGCGATGATCGGCCGGTGGACTGATCGCTGCCGACCGATACGATTAGGGGACAGTTGACCCGCCTTCGCTTCCAACCCGCTACCTGCGCAAAAGCTTCGTCGGGCGCTGCAACTGAGTTAACGTGTAATTAGAGAGACGCTGGGCGCCTTTTGAGATGGATTAGTCGACAAGTAGAAATACCCGAACCCTCGGCGACAGATTATCGGTCTAAAAAATGTTAAAAACTTCTTGCGCAAGTATATGCTTGCATATATATTTGCAAGCATATACTTGCATATTCAATGGAACCGAGAAGGGACATATTTCAGGCTATCGCCGATCCGACGAGAAGGGAGATTATTACGCTGGTCGCACGCAAGCCGCAAAATCTGAATTCGATCGCCGACAAATTCGACATGAGCAGGCAGGCCATTTCCCTGCACGTGAAAATATTACAGGAGTGTGGTGTGCTGTCCGTTACCCGGGAAGGACGCGAGCGCCACTGCGCTGTAAAACTGGAGAAACTCGCAGAAGTGTCGGAGTGGCTCGAGCCGTTCCGGAAGATGTGGGAAGACCGATTTAATCAATTAGATAACGTATTGTCCAACCTAAAATCAAAAAAAAGATGAAAACGAGTTTAATGATGAATTTTTCCGTCGACAAGGAAAACAAAAAGATCAAGGTAGAAAGAGAATTCGCAGCGCCCGTTTCAAAAGTTTGGGCTGCCTGGACGCAGCGCGAGCTCCTCGATCAATGGTGGGCACCGAAACCCTACAGGACGAAAACAAAGACGATGGACTTCAGGGAAGGCGGATACTGGTTATATGCCATGATGGGACCCGAAGGGGATACGCATTGGTGCCGCGCAGATTACAAGGGTGTTAAACCTGAGAAAAGCTTTTCAGCGCTGGACGCTTTCTGCGACGAGCAGGGCAATATCAATACCACCTTTCCAAGATCGTTCTGGACAAATCAATTCAAGGAGAATGGAGACGCTACGATCGTAAATATCGAGATAAAATACGATAAGCTCGAAGACCTAGAAAAGATCATCGAGATGGGCTTCAGGGAAGGTTTTACTGCTGCGATGGAGAATTTGGATGAGATGATGGGGGGAGGTAAATAGTAAAAAGGTAAAAAGGTAAAATAGTAAAATAGTAAAATAGTAAAATAGTAAAAAGGTAAAAAGGTAAAAAGGTAAAAGGGTAAAAGGGTAAAAGGGTAAAAGGGTAAAAGGGTAAAAGGGTAAAAGGGTAAAAG
>JBARAD010000205.1:0-8642 GCA_049791675.1 Chryseosolibacter sp. | reverse complement strand
TCTATTGGAGAATGGCAACAAGCGGATGAAGGTGAAAGTTGATGAAAAAGGAGAATTTCTTTAATTAAAACCCCACGAACGGAAAAGGGCTGCCGGAAGGCAGTTCTTTTTTTTTGATTGGTTATTTATAATATCCTGACTGCCGCGGATCTTTTTAATGAAAAGAACGACGGCGCCTGGCTTCTTGGTACCAGGATAGCTTTGACTGGTCACCTTGCTGATTCCACCGCATCCGGTCAACCATGTGGTCACTATCGCGGTATACATCGATCGCATTTTATTAAAACAATCTATTTTTGTCTACGGTATACTGGCCAAGCCCCATATCTCCCTTGTCCCAGAGAACGGCTGCATCTGATGTAGGCTTAGGGGTGAATTACAAATGTTCCATCCAAAGCGATGCTTCTCTGTATCCTGGAAGTTTTTTGCTCACCACCTCCTGCAAAAGACTTTTGGCTTCCTCCTCATCTCCTTCCTTTGACCTTTTCATCAAGGTGATTGCCAGGTAAAACTTGCCGGGATTAGGATAGAGCCCGGTAAAGGATATCAATTTATCAAATTGTTCAATCGCCTGGTCGTATTGCTCCGTCCTCAGGTAAGTGATGCCGAGGTATCTGGTTGTCTCTGCCGCCAGCTCCGCGTTCTTCCCTAATGAACGGAAAACGATCTCCGCCCTTTCGTAATCTTTTTTATTAAATGCTCCGATTCCCATTGACAGACTGTCCGGGGCCCTAGCCATGGTTGTCGGCAACGTGGTCAGGGTCGAATCGATGTACGCGTCCGCCAGTTGCTGCGGGCTTTCATATTGGAAAAAGGTGAGGTATGCGACAAAAAGCAAAACGCTGGCTGCAGCCGCTACGCCGTATAGCCACCACCGCCTGCTGCCGGTATCTCTCGTCGACCCTTTCCGCGCCAGTTGCTCGTATTGGTTAAGAAAGTCACGTTTCTTTTCTTCTATTAAAATATCATGGGCGCTTTGTCGGGTGAGAATGTAAAAACTTACCGCCTCAGCAAAGGCCATGTTCTCTTCGACCTTGTTTTCAAACGCCGCCTTGTCGGTTTGCGACAGTTTTCCGGAAAAATAGTTCTCTATGAGTTCCAGTTCACTCATACAATCTGTTTCGGACTTTCTCCCTTAGTTTTTCCAGGCATCGCAAGCGGGATGTTTTCACCACATCTGCAGCGTTGTATTCTGCCAGGAGGGCTATCTCTTTATCTGAATACCCATCTTCAAACAACAGCAGTAACTGCCGGCACTTGTCGCCCAGATCCCTGATCTGCCGTGCGAGGTTCAGCCGGTTTCCTTTATCAATGATCAGCTGAATGATATTCCCCGCCTTATCCGGTAAGGACGCCGTCATCTTTTCCACGACATCAGACCTATACACTGTTCTGTTAGTCGTATTTTTTCTGACCCCGTCAACGCATTTATTCATTAAGATTTCGTAGGTGTAGGTCTTCAGCGAAGAACGACCTTCAAATTTTCCTGAGTTGATGTTCTGGATCACGACGATCATGGTGTCGGAATAGACGCTGGCGCAATCTTCGTTTCCCAGGTTATACTTTGTTTGTGCCGTCCGCGTCAGGTAGAAGAAGTGCTCAAACAATTTTTTTTCTGCGTGCTTCCTTTCCACGCCGGATCCCTTAAGGCCTTCTATCAATTCGGATTCGGTATCCTCGGCGGTTTTACGATGGGAAATTCTCAAAGGCAAAAGGCTTCTTGTTTTTCCAATCTAATCATAAAATTTAAGCGGTTGAATAGCTTTTCGATGAACGAGTCTAAAAAACATTTATCCAAATCTGTTTCCCCGTGCGGCACGTCGTCCGACTCATCCATTCAACATCTGCAAACAAGCCGTCCTATGAAACATCCCATACTCTTTGTCAGAAAGATGATCGCCATGGTGATCATCGTCGTGATTTCCGTTTCTGTCCATGCGCAGAATTACAACGGACTCCGGAATCAGGCGCCGGACCAGGATAAAATCAAGGGAGCTATTGTCAGGTCGGATTTCGAGAATCCGGCAACGATCATAAAATAGATTGGGTTTCTGTTGGTTAATGGGTGGCCCGATCAGTCTGACCGGGCTCTTTTTTTTAAGCGATGGAATAAAAATGCGCCTGGCCACCGCGGAAGGGAACCATGGCCTTTTAAGTCAGGCTGAAATGACCTATATTCATCATGCTGATAAATCTCAGTGTTGCCGCGTTTCATTTTCGGGAATTCTCCAAACCTAAACCTTTCCAATGTGTCGACTCTTTTACTTCTTGCGTGACCTGCTTCCAGCACCGTCTCTCATTATGATGCCTGTTGTTTTCGCATCCTTCTACGGTTGCCGCAGTAACGAGGCTCCCTCTTCGGTCGCAGACGCAACATCGTTCTACACCGAAAAATACAGACCACAACTTCATTTTTCACCAAAAGAAAATTGGATGAACGATCCCAACGGGATGGTTTATTATAAAGGAGATTATCATCTGTTCTATCAGTACTACCCTGATGGCATGGTGTGGGGTCCTATGCACTGGGGACATGCCGTCAGTACCGATCTGATCTATTGGAAACATCTTCCCATCGCACTGTATCCCGACAGCCTCGGACTCATCTTTTCTGGTAGCGCCGTCGCGGATGAAAAGAATACTTCAGGCTTCGGCACTGCAAACAAACCTCCCCTTGTTGCCATCTTTACATACCATTCCGTGGAGAAAGAAAAAGCCGGCCGCACCGATTATGAGAATCAGGGAATCGCTTCCAGCATCGACAGCGGCAAGACCTGGACGAAATATGAAAATAACCCGGTCCTGAAAAATCAGGGTGTTAAAGATTTCAGGGATCCAAAAGTCTTCTGGCATGATGAAACCGGTAAATGGGTGATGATCCTGGCAGTGAAAGATCATGTGGAACTGTGGGGATCGCCCGATCTGAAGTCCTGGAATAAGCTTAGTGACTTCGGCTACACCTTCGGCGCACATGGCGGCGTGTGGGAGTGCCCGGATCTTTTCTATAGCAAAATAGAGGGCGAGGACAAGGGAAAGTGGGTCATGATCGTGAGCATCAACCCAGGAGGACCCAATGGAGGGTCCGCTACTCAGTATTTTACAGGAGAGTTTGACGGGACGTCATTCAAGCCGGATACGGAAGCGCATACAACCTCCTGGCTGGATTACGGACCTGATAATTATGCGGGTGTAACGTATTCCAACGCGCCGGATAGCAGAAATATATTTATCGGATGGATGAGCAACTGGGCTTATGCAGGTGTGGTGCCCACCAGTCCGTGGCGAAGTGCCATGACTTTACCCCGCGAGCTCAGCCTGTCACGCGTTGGCAACCGTTTGTACGTGCGATCAACCCTTTCCCCTGAAACCTCCAAGCTTGTAACAACCTCTGCTTCGACAGGGAAGTTGGTGATAAACGATTCCACCGTCATTGGTGGGGGAATGGATTTCAGTAAGGCGATGGTCGCCGGAAGTATTCCAGCCAGAGATTTTACGATCGAATTATTCAATGATCAGGATCAGAAGCTCGTTATCGGATTCGATGAGGGTCAGAATCATTTCTTCATTGACAGAGGATTCGCAGGGAGCAATGATTTTTCAAAAGACTTCAATTCCAGGTCCGTTGCACCAAGGGTTTCAACGAATGATGACATCGCGTTCACTTTTGTTTCTGACGTTTCATCACTGGAGATATTCTTCGACGACGGTCTGACGGTGATGACAACACTCTTTTTTCCTGATGAGCCGTTGACTAAAATGAGTGTCAGGTCTGCAGGTCCTTTGCCAGTGGAGAATCTTGAAGTGAAAGAGCTGCATTCTATATGGCGCTAGCGCCAGCCATTTGTACTTAGGTAAAATATTGTGTACCTTCTTCAGATTTTTTCGGCGAAGCGCGTTCGCTGATGCATTATGTTCTCCCACAAAACCGCTCTGTATGAACCGGGACTTCTATTTCCATGCAAAACTGTTTTTGGGCCTCGGCGTCGCTGTCGGCCTGATCACGAGTATCCTCTACCTTTCCGTTGGCCTTAAGCTCTATGGAATGGACTCATTCCTCGGATGGTACATCGTAGCGAACCTCATTACTATTGCAGGCGCGATCTTTCTCCTGAAGTATTATCAGCTGAAGGAGTACTGGCTTGCGTTTTCGACTGGAATTCTGGGCGTGATCTCACATATTTTCATTGCTGTGATCCTTGTGGTGGTTTTAGTGTCACGGCAGATGGAAAGTTATTACCTTCCTGCAACTATCTTTGGCCTGGGCACCGGAATTCTTTATGGGTTAACGCTGATTATTTCGAAGGCAGGAAGAAGCCCCTTGTTAAAAGCCGCGGGCGTTGTCATCTGCGCCCTCAGCGTCATTTATGGGGTAGTGCTGAGTATGAGCCAGCCTGGTCAGGTAAACGAAACATTACTGAAGGTTGATCAATGGACATCCCTGGTGCGGAACGTGATACCGCTGCTGTTTATGCTGCAATTCTCAAGGGAGCATAGTCTCTTGAAAGACGATGTAAATGCCGGGCCCGGAAAAAAATCAGCTGAGCATTTTTTGGCGCCTGTATCGTTGATCGCATTTTTGCTGACGATCGGTTTCGGTTTCATGATCGTCAGGGATGGCATCGGGTCAGTAGTCTGGGGTGGTCGGAATGCGGCACGCGCAATGGCGTTGATGCATAAGGCTGAATCCAGGACCTATGTAGGCAACAGCGAAGACAGCCTTCGTTATCTATTGTTAAAACCTCATAACTACGATCCGAAAAAGCGCTATCCACTTGTAGTTTGTCTGCCGTACGGGGGTTATCAATCACCTCCGGCCGATCTGCTGTCAACCGATAAGAACAGGGAAAAATATCCGGCGTTCCTCTTCATTCCATACAGGAACGAAGGCGCCAGCTGGGGTGGACTTCCCGAACAGGCGAACATGATCCCGCAGGATGAACTGGTGTTTGAAGCGCTGGAAGCATTGAAAGATGAAGGCATCGACAGGAAGAGAATTTACGTATCGGGAGTATCCATGGGAGGTTACGGATCGTGGCACTTTATCTGCAGCCGACCCGGAGTATTTGCTGCAGCGATCCCTGTTTGTGGAGCCGGCGACCCTGAGCTGGCTTCGAGAATTGTTGATGTTCCTGTCTGGGCTTTCCATGGTGCACAAGATCGCGGCGTTCCGGTGAGTGGCTCTCGTGATATGATCGCAGCCATCAAAAGTGCCGGCGGAAATCCGAAGTACACCGAGTTCGGACATAAGGGACATAATATCTGGAATGAGGTAAGTGATACGCCAGAGTTGCTGGAGTGGTTGTTCGCGCAACGGAAGGAATAAGCTCATTTTGAATACAGTTCATCATCTGTGAAGCACCAGGTCTTTACTGTTTTGATATCTTTGTGCCCATGATAAGATCATCCCGCTCTCTTCGCTATTGCCTGATAGCCCTCTTTTCCTCGGTTTGCTTCACCGGTTACGGACAAAGACAAAAAACGTCGATTCTCAAGTATGAAACCGAAGTCCGTGACGGGAAGCTGGTGCTCACCGATGGAACGGAACTGCGCGGCGGGATTGTCTTTAACGACAATGAAGGCATTGTTACCGTGGTAGACGGTGATGATTCACAAGCGTTCAACGCGAGAAGGATTGTTAAGTTTGATTTTTTCGATGACGATCATGACAGATATCGGAATTTTTACGCCCTGGAGTTCACCGATCCGGAGACCGGTATCACCGATCTGGAAATTTTCGAAGTGCTGAAGGAACTGCCAACCTTTGTTGTCCTTTCAAAGATCGACCGGATCCAGACTGAAGCCCGCAAAGGACTGATCATGCCACAAACGTCGCCATTGCTTGTTGACCGTACTTCAAGGAAATTAACGCAAACCCAAACTGTTTACTTCGTCAATAACGACGGCGATTTTGAACCCTATGTAAGAATCGTTGAGAAGGAGATCGCGGGAGAAGTACTCGATATCAATGAGACAAACACGTTTTACATTGATTCAAAGTTATTCAGGAAGTACACAGGCAGCCATTATGAGGCGCTGGTGAAGTTTGCGAAGCAGAATGATCTTAGCTTTAAGCGGAGATCCGATATCATCACGCTGCTTGATGAATACGAGAAACTGTCGGGACAGTAACAAATAATCCTTTTTTGAAAGCCGTGTCTTCCCTGAAGGCAGGCTGCTCCCGCTGGCCATATTCGTGGCATGATGCGCCCTCACGCCAAGGCATCCAAATTTCTTCATCACCCAAACAATCAGGATAACCAGGCGCAGCGCAGACGCCCTTCGTCGGCATAACTCTTCTGCGTCTGCAAAAATTGACGGTGTGGGCAGGAAGTGACGACATTTTAAAAGCGCTGCATCAGAAGAAATCTCTAAATTACATGTAGTAGCCTAAGGCCGCTTGCCGCTGTGATTCAGCAAACCATTCTCAATACCATCCAATGAACGATGAAAAATAAAAATCTTTTTGCCGTAGTGCTGAAATCCATCGGGTTTGCCTGGAATACGAACAGAAGATTGTTCCTGGTGCTGATCCTGCTGAATGTGTTTCAGGGCGCAATTGTGTATTTGCAGTTCGCAAGCTTCTCCGCCATTGTGGACACCATCATCGGCATCAAGCAGGGTGTTGACACAACGAATGACCTTGTACAGTCTTCCGTGCTGCTTGGCCTGTCGTTCCTGTTTCCCAGCATCGCCGGCAATGTAGTGGCCTACTATCGTACCAGGTTCCGCCTGGAGCAGGACCTTCAGCTGGACCTCTTCCGGATTGAAAAACAAAGTTCGCTCGACATCGGAACGCTTGAAAGCAGTTCCTATCAGAACCTGTTGCGCAGTGCCCACGAATGGGGTACGGGCAGTATTCTCAGTTTGCAGGATTTTGTGTTCACTTCTTCTACAAGCTTCGCCGGCATCCTCACATCGATGATCATCCTCTGGTCATTGAATGGGTGGCTTGTCCTGTTTGCCATACTCGCTGCGGCGCCGATCTATTTCTTTTACAAAAAATACAGCATGGAAGTGTTCCGGGTGCGCTGGTTTTCGCTGGAAGATCACCGTGTGATCGCCAACCGCATATCACATTTCGAAGATCTTCATAAAACCATCGATGTGATCTTGTTGAAATTAAAGTCCTGGTTCAAAGGCCAGATCAAGGACCGCATGGAGCGGTACAATGAAAAAGTGATCAGGGCGGAACGGCGGAAATCCATATCATACAGTTTCCTCAGCTTGTGGTATCTGCTCTTTCTTTTTGCCGCCATCGCGTTGATGACGTGGGAGGCGCTTGCAGGAAGCATTGCCGTGGGCGCCCTGTTGCTGGCCTTTAACACGTATACTCGTTTCTACCAGACTGTCAATGGATATATTGAATCGATTTCTTTTACGGAGGAAGCAGCGCGGTATGCCTCGCGCTGGTTCGACCTGTTTGATCTGAAGCCAAAGGTTGTGTCTAAAAAAGAGGCGTTGCCCGTTCTCCTGGAGCAGCCTCCCCGCATAACTTTCAACAATGTTTCATTTCGCTACCCGGTGGAGTCGGGCGAGAGCCCGCTCGTGCTACGCAATCTTTCGTTTACGATCAATCCCGGCGAGAAGGTTGCCATCATCGGCGTGAACGGGTCGGGAAAGACTACCCTCATCAAATTACTTTGCAGGATCTACGATCCTACGGAAGGGAGCATATCCGTCGACGGGACTGATCTGAGAGAATTGAACATGGAGGACTGGCAGGCTTCGCTGGGGGTGTTGTTCCAGGATTTTCCTGCCTATAATCTTACCATCCGTGAATCCATCGGTATTGGAAGGGTGACGCAGGCTTTCGAAGATGATAGGCTGCGACAGGCAGCTGCGTTTGCCGGCGCCGATGAATTTATCGACAGCTTTCCAAACACGTATGATCAGCTGATCTGGAAAGAATTCAAAGACGGCACCGATCTTTCCAAAGGCCAGCATCAGCGTCTTGCCGTCGCCCGGATGTTCTACCGAAACGCATCCATCACCGTCCTCGACGAACCCACTGCTTCCATCGATGCGGTCACGGAAGAGAAAATATTCACCACCCTTGAAACGAATATGCAGGGCAAGACCGTGATCCTGATCACCCACCGGTTCAGCACCGTCAAGAATGCGGACAAGATCCTGATGCTGGAGCACGGGCAGATCATCGAGCAGGGCGCTCACCGCGACCTGATGAAGCTAAACAGAAAATACGCCGCCCTTTACAACATGCAGGCCAGTCGTTACCTCGAAACCGAGTAGCAGGCTCTCCGGATTTAGACTGCAAATACGGAAATAACATCTGCCCAGCCCGGCAAAGCGTCGGTTTGTCCCCGGAATTTCTTTCCGCATCTTTTGTTGCTGCTCCACAGTTTACGGGGCGAAAAGAATGCGCACGCTGCGGCACCCAGCGACAGGCGCCGTCGCTATGTTAAACAGTTGCTGGCGGACCTGGACCAGCAGCATGGACACCTTCAGCGCAACAGGAGGTGCCACCGGCATTTAGCAACCTGCAGTTTGCAACCGGCCATAGCTGCCGGTAGGATCGAACTGCCGCCTTGAGGGTATGAGATTGTTAACACTCATGAAATTGTCACACGAATGTCTCAATAAAGAAGAAATGAAAAAATTACGAATTGCGCACGTCGCTCCCC
>JBARAD010000204.1:0-115541 GCA_049791675.1 Chryseosolibacter sp. | reverse complement strand
AACCATGACCCATCGGGTTGGCGCTGCAGGATGTTGATGTACTTCGCACTGGAGATCAGCGTATCTCCTCCGGCGTGCGGCACAAGCTTCACCTTGGCAAACCCTCTTCCATACGCGAGATCACCGGAGACCTTTACTTCTTCATAACCACTTTCAAGGATGGTCACATACGCATCAAAGATCGACTGGTAATATTTTTCCACTGACGCGCGACCCGACGTGGCGGCGGCCCCTGGCGCCATCAACACACCGTCCTCCGTAAAATGAATGGCAATATCAGCTGCCTTACCCTCATTGAATGCTTTCGCCCGCGCAGCGCTCATGGCCTTGATCGCTGAAATGTCAGACGCATCATCTTTCGTAGTCGGAGCATCACTGCATGACAAAACTCCGATCAGCGGGAATAACAGAATGACCTGGAATAAATTCTTTGAATGGAAAGGAGTGATATAATTCATTTGATCCGTGATTTAAACTTTCTCAGTGAGTAAAATAACCTATCGGGCTTGGCAATATTCCGTTCCGCTAAGCTATAAAACAATGGCGATAAGCATTTGCCGGTTTGCCGGAGGACGAGAAAGATAAATTGCGGCAATCAAACGGATTCAACGTCAGAGATTTCATTGATTTGACCGCCCAATTTATTTGTGCTGCAACTGCCATGGACCCATATTTTTGGATGCGTCATCGTACCGGGTTCTAGAAAATCCCGGAACATTTTCTATTTTTATAACCGATTTGCGGGGTGTAGCACAGCCCGGTAGTGCGCTACGTTCGGGACGTAGAGGTCGGAGGTTCGAATCCTCTCACCCCGACTGCGCCCGCCGAAGCTCCGTCTCGGAGCGAAGGCGGGCTGCGCCATCGAAGACTCATCTTCAGGCAAGATTCTCGGAGCGGGCTTCGTCGGGCGCGGCCCGATAATACCGTGTCCGCCGAAGCTCCGTCTCGGAGCGTAGGCGGGCTGCGCCATCGAAGACTCGTTTCCAGGCCAGACCCTGGGAACGGGCTTCGTCGGGCACAGCCCAACTGGATTCAACATCCTTTCAACTGCATTCACCCCCGCGGCACCTCTCCCATTACTATCTTGAAATTAAACATCGGAGTCTTTAAAGCGCCCCACAAACGAACCCATATCGGGAGTATTTGTTCTGTACCACGCGCGGTGGAAATGTCACCCATATCAATGATGTTTCTCTCCTTCCATCCAAATGACTTCAGCAACTCCTTTACTTTCGATTTTGCGTCCGCATCATTCCCATTCATAAATACATGATGATCCTCCGGTAACAATCCCGGGTTCACCATGATGTAGGCATTCATGGTGTTGAGACTCTTCACCACTTTCAACTCCGGGTAAGCGCGCTGGATCTGCTCCCCAAGTGAATCCGTGTTGCAGACGAACAATGACGGCGGCATACCATTTGAAAAATCCAGCGGGTTGGAAATGTCCAGCAGCACTTTGGATCCGAGATCCTCTTTACCGGCCTGCTCAAGCGCCGCAATCGTTCCGCTTCCATTGGTGGCATTCACAATAAATTCTCCAAAGGCCGTCGCTTCGGCGAAAGTCCCAACCTGAATTCCGGGATTTTTTGCGTGCCATTCCCCGAAAGGGGGCCTTCCGAATGAATCTTTTCCACTCCGCGCCAATGCATCTCTGACGCTCCGCGTGCCGATCATCACCTCGTGTCCGAGTTCCACTAATTTTTCAGAAATGGTTTGTCCAACCACCCCGGTTCCCAAAACCCCTATTTTCATAGTTGTATAAGTTTAGTTTTATTTACTTTTGTTACATACTATATTTTGTATAGTTCACAAATGTAGAAGTACACCATACATTTAACAATAACTGTCACAGGATATACTCACTATCGTTTTTGACAGAATTGGCGAATTCCGGTCGTAGCTTGGAAATATTGAAAAAAAATAATTATGGTAATCGACAACAAGGAAAAGATCATTCTCCTGAACAACCAGCAGTTTCATTGTGCCATGGATGTAACCATGCATTATATCGGAGGTAAGTGGAAGACGGTCGTATTGTGGTACCTGAGAAAAGACAAAAAAAGATTCAGCGAATTAAAAAAACTTATTCCCAACATAACCGAAAAAATGCTCAGCCTGCAGTTGAAGAACCTGGAGAATGATGGAATTGTCGGCCGCAAGATGTACCCCGAGATACCGCCGAGGGTGGAATATTTCCTTACCGATTTTGGAAAGTCATTGATCCCTATGCTGGAAGAGATCGCCCGGTGGGGGCGAAAGCTGTCAGAAACCAGGGGCAAGGTGATCGACCGCGACGCCAAAAAGAAAAAACCAGGGATCAATAAAAGCGGGAAAAACAATGTCAGGAAATAACGAGATCTTTCAGACGCTGGAAGCATTTTTTAAGTCGATCGGTATTCCGTTTAGGCAGGACGAGGAATTTACGATCAATGCCCTGAAAGGTTTGCATGGCAAACCTCCCATTCAATCCCCTCCGTTCAGAACCAATTACTTTGCCTTTTTATTAATTGAACATGCCGAAGGCAGCTACAAGATCGACAACCTTCAATTCGATCTTAAACCCAGGTCATTTTATTTCACATTACCCGGACACCTGAAATCCTTCAACCTGTTGCAGGATTCCCATGGCTACATGATCACCTTCTCAGAAAAATTCCTCCGTCGGTTTCATGCGGCGGATCTGTTCAAGGAATTTCCGTTCCTGCTGGCCGAAACAGTGCCGGTTATGTATCCACCGCCGGAAGTTTTCTACGATCTGCAATTGCTGTACGAAAGCATCTACCGGGAATATAACGGCGACAGCAGTTACAGGTATCAGATCATTGGGAATCTCTTGTTTGCATTGTTGTTAAAGGTGAAAGCGCTACTGGCAAAATACCAACATCAGGTCAGTCTTGAAAATCGTTCGGGTGAAATTGTGAGATTATTCAAACAATCACTCGATAAACACTTCAGGTCCATTGCGACTGGAGAAAAGGCCACTTCACTGGATGTGAAAGATTTTGCGGATGAATTAAATATCTCTCAGAACCATCTCGCAAAAACAATCCGGAGTGAAACGGGGAAATCTGTTTCGGCATGGATCGACGAGCGGATCATCGCCGAAGCGCAGTCTCTCCTGCTTCAAACAGATCTTCCGATCAATGATATCGCTTACCGCCTGACTTTCAAAGAGCCGACGAATTTTACCAAGTACTTCAAAAAGTTTACGGGGGTAACCCCTAAAAATTATCGATTGAGCGCGGGATCAGCATAGCCTGTTGCAATTCCCCGGTTTTTACCATTCTTTCCCCCTGGCTCACCTTATCTGACAGGTCAAAGGAAATTAATTTTGTTCATCACTAATCGGAGGAACAAACATCATGATCAATAAAAAATTAGGTACACACGGTCCTGTCGTGGCGGCCCCGGGTTTGGGCTGCATGGGTATGAGCGATTTTTACGGAACCAAGGAGACACGCAATGATACCCATAGCATTGAGACCATCAAGTTCGCCCTGGATGCCGGTGTTGATTTTCTTGACACAGCGGATTTCTATGGCAGTGGTCACAATGAACTGCTGATTCGCGAAGCGTTGAAAGGACGAAGCAGGCGCCCCTTTCTCAGCGTAAAATTCGGAGTTCTAAGGACTCCTTCCGGAGGATTTTCCGGCCTTGATACCAGGCCTGAGTCGGTGAAGAATTTTGCCGCCTGCTCGCTCACACGACTGGGCGTCGAGACGATCGACCTCTATCAACCGGCACGCATTCATCCGGCTATACCGATTGAAGATACGGTAGGCGCTATTGCCGACCTTGTTAAAGAAGGAAAGGTAAAATACCTGGGGCTGTCAGAAGCATCGCCTGAAATGATCAGAAGAGCGCACAAGGTGCATCCCGTAACGGCCGTCCAGGTCGAATACTCGCTGGCCACACGTGTGATCGAAAGAGAACTGCTGGACACCTGTCGCGAACTGGGAATTGGGATAGTGGCATACGGCGTTCTGAGCCGCGGCCTGTTGTCCGGGACGTTGACGGGTAAATTCGATGTGACGGATTTCAGATCGAACGCACCACGATTTACCGGGGAAAATTTTGAAGCGAATAAAAGTCGCGTTGATATCCTGAAAGGTATTGCTTCAGAAAAAGGCTGTACCCCCTCCCAGTTAGCCATTGCCTGGGTCTTGCACCGCGGAGCGGATATACTCCCGCTGATCGGCACAACCAACCAACAGCGACTATCGGAAAATCTTTCTGCGGCGGCAATCAAACTTGACGATAAGGATATGAAACGCATCGGCGATGCGTTTCCGCCGGATTCCTTTGCAGGCACCAGGTATGCCGCGCAGCAAATGGGTTTGGTCGTACAGTAAAAAAAAACCGCGTGCCCGGATGCATGAGCAAAGATCCCGGCAGACGGTGACATCCATCATCGCCTGAAACGCATATATTCCATACGTTTGGATATATGAATGCGCGGCGAATGAAAACAGCAATAGAAAAAGAAAGCACCGTCAGCCAGGCCGCTGAGGAATGCTGCCCACAATTTGATGCCACACGCTGGGATCATGTAGAACACAAATGGGAGGATAAACTCTTCCTGAAAGATTCCATACCTGAGGTATTTCATATCCCGCTGCCGTGGATTTATGGAAAAGCAATCACACGGATGTGGCAGAAAGCTCAGGAATCAGGCGCTGCGCCTGACCGCAAAGATTTTTTATTACTGGCTTATGATCCTTCTCCCTTCAAGGGGGAACTGTATATGGCGATCACCAAAGAAATCCCGGGCGAAGAAAATGTGAAACTTTCCGGGAATTTTATCAGCAAGGTATTTGATGGTCCCTACAATAACGTGCCTTCCTACATGAAGGAAATGAACGAATACCTTGCCTCGGTCAATAAGGCCGCGAAAAAGTACTACTTCTATTATGCTTACTGCCCCAAGTGCGCGAAAAAATACGGACATAATTATATCGTGGCGCTCGCGGAGGTTTAATGAAGAACCGGTAAAAAGAGGCAAAGGACCTTACTGTTTAACGATAAGGTCCTTTGCTTTTTTTCTTTCGTGTTCCTGATCAGCGCGCCATCTTCATACGCTTTGCCCTGTTCATCCGCCAGCCCAAAGTAAGCTCCACCCCATTGTTCACCTGTCCGTATGCAATATCCGATGACGCCGAAACATCATAGCTCAGCGACACCAAATAGGATGCCTGGAACCACTCCACGGAAACCACGGCCACATTATCAAGACTGTACCACAACCCTACGCCTAGATGGTTTGTCCGGCCATTTCATCCATTGGTAGCCAAAGGCGCCTGTCCATATTTCAACGTCAACCCTAACTGCCCGGCATGATAGGCCGTGTGTGAAATTATCCTTCCAATCGCCTCCGCCCTGGTCTTGCTGCCGAATTCTTTTGTTGTGATGACCCGGGACCAATCCTGATCGGTCTGTAACTCCAGGACTTTTTTTAACTGATTGAATGCTTCCTCCTGGTACGCAATCAACTCCCTCAGATTTGTCCACTCGCCGGTATCACGTTGCGCGATCACCGTCTTCGCCTGAACCTTGACGTCGGATGCCCCGAAAACATTTTTAGTGAAGAGCAACTCGACATCTGCGATGTGGCGGATCAGGAAGCCCGCGCTGTTTTTCGTGTTCACCAGTTTTTTCGCCAGGTCTTCCGCCCGGAGGTCTTTCAGCAGGTTGGTGAACCGCGTCCGGGCCTCCACCCAGGTCTGAATATAATGTTGCGTTTGTGTCATAAATCCGGGACTATTTTCTCATAACAATGGAAGTTCTGATGGGCTCAATGACATGATGCCTTCCGCAATGAGCCCCTGGACATACGGGCGATTAAAACCGCCGAAAAAACCCTTTTTCGCGGGGAACACCAATTTAACTATTTAAGGTGCAGAATCCATCGCCGGATTTCTTTTCTGACGCCGTTTAATGCCGGACGTGGCACAATATTCTTAGTGAAGAACAGAATTTATGAACCACGTTTGACGAAAAACAACCTTTATGAACACCCAGATGACATTGAAGTTCCCCTTTGCAATCATACTTTTTTGTGCTGTTTGTCTTTTGCCGGCGGCCCGTGCGCTGGCGCAGGAGCCAGCACCGCCAACACCACCACCCTCCGTGCAGATGCGCGAAGATTTTTCCGATAATGAGCTCCAGTCTTTTGTAAAAGCCAACGAAAAGGTGATGGCCATCCAGATGGAGGGTGAGCAAAAAATGATCCATGCCATCGAGGGAGAAGGATTAACCGTCAACCGGTTTCATGAAATTCTCGAACAACAACGCGATCCCCAGAAAGGAACCGATTCAACCTCAGCAGAGGAATTGAATTCCTTCAACAATGCCGCACAGGTCATCCTGCAGGAAAATGCCAGGCTTGAAAAAGAAATGACGGCCACGATCGAAGACGAAGGCATCAACATCGAAACCTATCAACAGATCATGCTTGCCTATCAGCAAAACCCCGCCGTCCAGGAAAGGGTGAATAAGATGGTGAAACCAGAAAACTGACTTCAAAGGATACGGACTTATTGAACCCCCCATGGTTCAATAAATCCCCTTGAGGGTACCGATGGCTGCCAGGATGGCCAGTTCCACCCGTTGGAAATTAAGATACCAATCGGTATCTTGCATGCATGACCCGGAACCCTGATGCAACGAAAGATAAGATCCTGAAGAAATCAGGCGTATTGTTCAATACGCAGGGGTACAAGGCAACGTCCATCAGCGATATCACATCGGCAACCGGTTTCACTAAGGGCGCCATTTACCGCCACTTCAGCAGCAAGGCAGCCCTCGAAAAGGAAACGCTGTTCCACCTCTCCTCAGGGATGTTTGAAAGAGTGCGGGCACGCATCAAGTGCGAAAAGACCGCCGGAAATAAACTCCGGGCGGTGTTCCGCTATTTTGAATCTTATGTGACCCGTCCCGAGGTGAAAGGCGGCTGTCCGCTGATGAATGCGGCCATCGAAGCCGACGATTCAAACCCGGTCCTGCGAAAAGAAGCCCTTAAGGTGCTCGATATCCTGCGCGATTCCATCGTTATCATTTTAAAGAACGGTATCCGCTACAAGCAGATCAAAAAACAAACTGATCTTGAATTTTATGCTACCATGATCATCGCGTCCCTGGAAGGCGCCATTATGATGAGCAAACTCAGGGGCGATAACGAGGATATCCGCAGGGTCATCAAACACCTTGAAATGCAGGTGAAAAATATCGAAACATAATTTTTTTAAATCCGTAGATACCAATTGGTATCTTATACGAGGGAGAAAATATGAAAAAACTCATCGTTAAAACACTGGGCTTTTACCTGGATACACTATCGCTGATAGCCCCCTCCTACGCCGCCCGCAAAGGATTCTTGCTCTTTTGCCGTCCCTTCAGGGTCGGGACAAACCAAAAGCAGCGCAACTTTTTCAATTCAGCAGAAAAATTCCGGCTCAACCATGAGGGCTTTTCTGTACAAGGCTATCGGTGGGGACGCGGTGATAAAAAGATCCTTTTCCTCCACGGATGGCAAAGCCACAGCTACCGGTGGAAGCCATATATAGAAGCAATTTCAAAAGACGAATACACGATCTATTCACTGGATGCGCCGGGCCATGGCTTGTCATCCGGTAGTTTCCTGTCCGTACCGCTGTACAGCTCACTTATAGAGAATTTCATTCAGCAACACAATGATGTCCATACTGTCGTAGCACATTCACTCGGCGGTTTTTCCCTGCTTCACGCTTTTTATCGCCTTCCGGAGCTTCCCGTTAACCGGATTATCCTCCTCGCTCCACCAGGCGAAGCCACTGAGTTCATTTCCGTTTTTCAGAAAACACTGGGCATTTCCGACAGGACGGTAAAACTCGTCACAGAACATTTCGCCAGCAGATACGATGTGACTCCTGACTTTTTCTCGACCCGGCGATTTGCGGCAAAACTGAATGTCAAGGGTCTTATTATTCACGACGAAGACGATAAAGAGGCGCCTTATCGTTATTCCATTCCGCTGCAGAAGGCCTGGAACCAGTCCAGGCTTGTTACCACCAAAGGTTTTGGTCACAACCTTAAATCAAACACGGTGGTAAAGGAAGTGGTGAATTTCATTCAGGAGGAAGTGCACCAGCATTCTGTCCCTTTGATGTGAAAAGGCATGTCATCCTTCAACCTGGAATTCCACCTTCGTTATCTTTGAAATTTCTTTCAGATCATTGACAACAGCCCCGATCACCGGTATGCCGTCCCTGGATCGGATCCTTTCCGCTTCGTGCTCTGGATCACCGGGGACGAGTACGGCGTCATGGCCGGGAGCAGGCCTGGTCTTTCTGAAAACATCAATCCAATCGTCGATTCTTTTTTTGAATACGGTCGCATCTTCAAAACCATCGATTTCCATCGCACCAAAAAAATGACCGATACCCTTGCCGACACTTTGTTTCGGCGCCTCTTCGAACAAAGCAAAGGGAGGCGCAAAAGGTCCCCAGTTGGCCCCGCTCAATACGCAGGTCAAAATGTCCACCATGGCAGCAAGGCAATACCCTTTGTGACCACCCATTTCCCTTGTTGATCCCAATGGTAATAATCCACCTTGGTAGATATCGCCAGGGTCGGTGGACGACTCGCCCCGCTCATTGATGATCCAGCCGTGTGGCAAATCAATTCCGGCGCGTTCAGCCATCTCGACCTTTCCCAATGGCACAACGCTCGTCGACATATCAATGACCACAGGAGGGTTTCTCAATCCCGGAAACGCGATTGCGATCGGGTTCGTGCCAAGCATTCGCTCGGCGCCCCACAATGGAACTACGATCTTGGAAGAATTTGTCATCGACCATCCAATCATATCCCGCTCAATCGCTTTCAGGGAATAATAGGAAGCGATGCCATAATGGTTGGTATTGCTCACACTTACCCATCCCGACCCGTACTTCGAAGCTTTATCCATAGCAATCTCGTTTGCGCGCGGACCGACAACAAGTCCCAGTCCGCTATCACCATCCACGGTTGCAACACTCTTTCTTTCGCGAACGATCTTAACGTTGGGTTTAGGATTGATACGGCCAATGGTAAACATGTCTACATAGGTGCGCAGCCGCGCAACACCGTGCGAGTCAATGCCGCGCAGGTCTGCTTTAGACAATACCCCGGCGGCCAGGTCCGCATCCGCTGCGTCCACGCCATAGTGCATGAAGACCTTTGCAGTAAAATCCCGAAGATACCCGGCGGAAAAGGTAAAATATTGAGACATTTTAAAGAAATATTGGAAATGAATCTGAAGGTAATGAAAGTGCAGGTGTGAAAGAACTCAACGATGGAATAGATCTGAAACTATTGAAATGCTGAAAGCCGCACCTAAACACGTCTGTCCGGACTTTCTCACGTTTCAGAAAAAGTTTAACTTCACCCACTATGGCTTCTGAGATTATCAGCAACATACTGAAAAGGATCAATCCCGAATTGGTGAATGTTCTTGCCACGCAGCTTTCAGGAACGGAACTGAATTCGATTCTTCTCGAAGTCTTTAAACAGAAGGCCAGCACGCTGACCCCACCCGGGTTATTAAATCAATATCAAAATAACCGATTCGTCAAACCCGCGGATCTGCCCGTGCTAAAGATGAAGCGAATGGAACTGGATATCCTTGAATTGTTTGAAAGGCATTCCTTCCAGGCCATTGAACTTTCGCCGGTAGCGATCCTGGGTTCATGTTCTGTAGTGGGACCCGTCAATCAAAAGAAAGTCCTCTCCGCCTTGCGGGGAACGGAGGTGATGGCGGACAGTACCAACGCCCTTGCACTGCATGCATGCGACTTGAAACAGAGAAACGAAATACCGCACGCCACGCCACCCGTCTGGATGCGATGCTGCAACATACAACGACACCTGCGCACCCAGGCGATCAGCGCGAAAGGTTTTCGTCCCCATTTTAAAATAGGATGCCTTGTGACTTGTGGCTCAGACAGCGGCAACTTCGAATTTGAAAAAGTTGCCCTGAACGAACACATGCAAATAATGAAGCACTTGTTTGCCGGATACTTCAAAGTGGAAGAAATCAGTTTTCGCATACTGCCTCGCGCGGGATACGCAAACACGAAGGATCTCTTGTCCAGAACGAGTGAATATTTCAAAAACGAAGATCCTGGTATCCGCCTGTCGATTGTTGAACAAACGGCAAACCAAAATCAATACTACAAAGGGATCCAGTATAAGGTTGACATCCGCGTCAACGGAAAAGTATACGAGATCGGCGACGGTGGATTTGTCGACTGGACACAACAGCTGTTGCAAAACAAAAAAGAGCGTATGCTCTCCACGGGGTTCGGATTGGATCTGATGTACAGGATCCTTTCCGGCGAGCTGTAAATCTCAATGCTGAGATAGCCTGCGTGAAAGCTGCGTCAACTTCTCTGGATGGGGAAAATACTGAAGTTCAATCTCTCAGTATGTCGGATAACCGAAACATCCACGGCGGTTAATATGTCTCTTTTTGTCAGCTCTTTGAACAGTTCGTGTAACGTGTTCACCGGCTTACCATTGAAAGACACAATAATATCCCCTTCCTTCAATTGCGAACGCGAAGCGGGTGAATCCGGCTCCATGCTCACAACAAACAAACCCTTATGATTGGCCAGGTGATAATGTCGAAGGATTTTTTGATTGATCGCCACCTCCTGCATGGCCAGCCCCAGATAGGCTTTAAAAACTTTTCCATCGCTCAGTAACTGCTTGGCGATCTCTTTGGCTGTGTTGATATCGACCGAAAAACTCAAACCTTGCGCGCCGTTGATCATCGCAGTGTTCACACCGATGACTTCCGCATCTGTATTGATCATGGGCCCACCGGAGTTTCCGGGATTCAGGGCAGCATCAGACTGGATAACATTGTCAACCAACCTACCGGACTGTGTTCTCAAGGTCCGGCCCAGCGCGCTCACCACACCGGCCGTGACGGTGTGCTGGTAACCGAAAGGATTTCCAATCGCGATCACAAACTGACCGATCTGCAATTGTACTGCATCGCCCAATTTTGCCACCGCATATCCGTCGGTATAGATCTTCAATATGGCAAGATCTGTGTCGGGGTCTTCGCCGACAAGCGAAGCTTCTATTTCATTTTCATTGAGCAGGCTTACCATGATCCGGTCGGCGCCATGCACGACATGGCTGTTGGTGAAGACCAATCCATCCGATGAGAAGATGAAGCCGGAACCTGAACCGGCCATTCTGAACTTTCCCTGGACGGATTTATACACATCTATTTTGACGACGGCATTTTTGACCTTGTCAACCGCCTCGATGATCATTTTGGAAAAGGGATCCATACATCAGATTTCTGATATGGAAATCAAATTTGTGTCCAGTCAGGAAAAGCAGCTAAAATGGCCTGAGAAAAAGAATGGAGCGTGGCAAATTGGCCTGAAGATCCCTACAATAAAATTGCAATTCTTTCGACGATCAGATCATGCTGAACAATGCATGCTGGCTTGCAGTATGGAGGTTTCGCCAGACACGATTAATCTCTTCGCCGGGGCGGGCTGCCACCAGGCCGCACTTCGGATAAAGTTCGTCCACAAGCCGGAGGGACCGCTGCGCGAGGGCATGGCTGGCGTTCGTTACCTGCTTCAAAACTGACGATGGAATCACGTTGCCTCCCGCACAGATTTCCCATGACCTGTTCACCGCGTCGTAGAAATCCTTACGGTATTGATCAATGTCCGCCTTTGTATCCGCTATCAATTGATGTAGGTCGCGGACTTTCGGCCCGGCATCTCTGCGCTTCATCTTTTCTAAAAACAATGGCTCACAAAGATCCAGAAACCTCACAGCCATCCCGGAAAGATTAATTGAAAGCGTTGCCTCTGCCAGCTGCATGAATGGATATTGATAAACCGGATCTTTCTGTCGCGCATGGTTGGCATCGACGTGAAACCGGCGTTCCTCTCCAACCGGCAATACCTTGACTTCAAACGAATGGCTTGCTGTTGCAATCATCCCCATGCTGTTCCATTGACGTTGCAGATGCACCTCGTGTTGGTGAAACCAAAATGTTCCAATCACGGGAGATCCATCTCCGTCAAACTGAGGAGCACCGTCTTCATGAATGTGGCAATTCGCTGTAAATACTGTTGCATGAAGCGATCCGCTGGCATACTGCCAGAGACCGGAAATCTCGTATCCGCCACCCGTAACGTTGGCTGTTCCTGTGGTGGCGCCGCTGCCGGCAAAACATACCTTCCCGTCAGAAAGAATGTCCTTTACTATCAACGGATCCAGAAAGCCCGCAAACCATCCGGCGCCGCTGCACAATGTGACAACCCAACCCGTACTGCCATCAGCCCAGCTCAGTGCTTCTTCCACGCGCAGGACTTCCGGAAGCGTTAACCCAAGCCCGCCGTTTTGTTTGGGGATAAACATTTTAAACCATTGGTTTCTGTAGATGACCCCCAATTGATCGGGATGGAGATCCTTCATTTGCTCCGCCGATGCCGCAGCCCTCCGTATCAGTTCCAGGGAGGGTGTATCAACAAATGCTGATGGGTGTGGTACCTTAAATTCCATATACAATAAACGCGTTGCTTATACTTTAGATCCTGAACTTCAAACTTTCAACCTTGTACATCCTGATCCAATCCACGTAGCCCCTGCATGCTACCATGAAAAGAAAAATAGTCAGCAGGCCAAAGAGTGGCAGGTCTTTGTGAAACATCAGGGGAATAGCGAACGCATTGGACAGGTTGAGCACCATCCAGTTTTCAATTTTCCGCCGCGCCAATAGCCACATCCCTGCCCACGCCGTCGACGTCACCCAGGCATCCCACAAGGGGACAGTGGAAGATGTAAAGGTAATCAGGACCATCGCAAGCACGGCCCATCCGCCAAACACAATACTTCCTGTGATGATCCACTCGCGGGGTGTTGCATAGGTTATTCTTACCGGGGGCGAATGCTTTTTATGAAACCAGAACCACCATCCGTAGACACTCATCACAATGTAGTACAGATGCAACAGGCACTCGGCGTATAGCTGCACCGTGAATAAACTGAAGGTAGCCAGCGCCGCAGCGGCGATACCCGCAGGATAAAGCCATATATTATTGGCACGGGCGAGCAGCACCTCGGTGACACCCAGGATGAGCACTGCCCACTGAATCGGGTCTGTTTGTAAATACTGTTCGCGGAGAAGCGGAAGCCATTCCTGCATGTCTGTCATCATACTCATTTGATTAGCTTACCGGGATGACCATGCAGGATGCAGTCAGACGAATAAATTTCCCTACGCTGGTATTATCCAGATCAGGTGTATGGAAGTCGACCAGATCGATCATGAACTTCCAACGGGTATAATCTCAGCCCTGCTTGACGCCGAAATTCTCATCCGGCATACATGCACAAGCACCCCTGGTAACTGGAGACAAATGTAATGAAAATGCAGACCATTCCGTGTATCGTGGCGGTTTATCAGCCTTTTTCCAGTGTTCCAGTGCCTGGTCAGGTCCGGCATGAAATGCGGCGGGAACAAACAGGTCTTAAACACAAGACGGCATACGGCACCTCTATTTGCCAGGCGGCGTGTCTTCTATCGAGAAAGCCACGTTCATCTTTTCCCTGTCAAACTCTTTTTCGTTGTTGGCCAGCCAGATCGCAGCCACCCCGTTGCCGATGAAGTTGGTGATCGCTCTGGCTTCCGACATAAAACGATCTACACCCAACAGCAGCGCCAGGCCTTCCACGGGAATGATCTTTACGGCGGTAAGTGTTGAGGCCAGGACAACAAAGCCACTCCCCGTCACACCCGCAGCACCTTTCGATGTGACAAACAGGATACCGATAATGGCAAATATGTTCTCCCAGGACAAATGGATGTTGAAGGCCTGCGCCAGGAAAAGTATGGCCATGGATAAATAGATGGTGGTACCGTCGAGGTTAAAGGAATATCCGGCAGGCACAACAAGGCCCACCACAGGTTTCGAGCAGCCCATGCGCTCGAGTTTTTCCATCAATGACGGCAGGCCCGCTTCAGAGGAAGAAGTACCGAGAACGATCAACAGCTCTTCGCGGATGTATCGTAGAAATTTCCAAAGACTGACACGATAGTACTTCAGGATGAAATACAACACCACGAAGACGAATAACGCCATCGTAGTGTACACGGTAACCATGAGTTTCGCCAGGGGCAGCAGCGTATCGATTCCGTATTTGCCGATGGTGTAAGCCATGCCGCCAAAAGCACCGAGCGGAGCAAGATACATCACGAGATGAAGCGCCCCGAAAACATATTTCGAAAGATTGCTCAGCACATGCACGATCTTCGCGCGCGACGATAACTTGCTAAGCACAATCCCGAAGAGGATGGAGAGGAGCAAAACCTGGATTGTGATATTATCCTTAAAAAACTGCGACCAGCTGAAATCGGTAGCTTGTTGGGCGTACTGCGAGATGTCCTGTGTTTTCACATCAGGTGTCGCCACACCAGCGCCGGGTTCGATCACGTAGGAAGCGATGACCCCGATGATCAATGCCAGCGTGGTAACCACTTCGAAATAGAGAATGGCTTTTCCCCCTACCCTTCCCACTTTCTTGAGATTGCTCATCCCGCTGATGCCGAGGGAAATAGTGAGAAAAATAATCGGGTAAATGAAAATCTTGATGATCTCGATAAACCCGGTTCCGAGGATACGCATATTGACGGCAGTCTCAGGCATAAAATGGCCGAGCAAAGCGCCAATGGTGATGGCCGTAAGGACCCAGAAAGTAAGGTTGGAAAATATTTTTCTCAATGGAACGGTTTGCCGTTTACAAAAGCCAAATGATTACGTTGAGGGCTAAGTGACTAACAGGATGTTTCACGCTTCTTTCATCCATCCCTCCACTTCCTCCTGGGTGGGGTTCGGAATCTCAAGCTTGAGTTTTTTCCGCATACCGCAGACATCGTTAAAGAGTTTGGATACTTTCATCTCCCGCATTTGCGCCAGCGAAGTGATGCCGAGTTTCTGAAGAATAGGGATCAATTCAGGACGGATACCAGCCTTTGCAAATTCCTGTTCGGGTGCTGCTGTCAGCGCCTTCTCGGGCTTCATTTGCGGAAAGAATAATACATCCTGTATGGAAGGCGAATTGGTCATGATCATCGCAAGTCGGTCAATGCCTATTCCCAAACCAGCGGTCGGCGGCATACCGTACTCGAGCGCACGGAGGAAATCTTCATCCAGGGTCATTGCTTCTTCGTCACCACGCTTGCCCAATTCAAGCTGATCTTCGAAACGCTGACGCTGATCGATGGGATCGTTCAACTCGGAAAAGCTGTTGGCGATCTCCTTGCTGTTGCAAATAGCTTCAAAACGCTCCACCAATCCTGGCTTGCTCCGGTGTTTTTTTGCCAACGGCGACATTTCAATAGGGTAATCCGTGATGAAAGTGGGCTGAATGAGCTGTGGCTCACATTTCTCGCCGAAGATCTGGTCGATCAGTTTGCCTTTTCCCATTGTGTCATCCATGGGTACATGCAACTGTCTGCATGTATTCCGCAACGATTGCTCATCCATTGTTGAAATGTCGATACCGGTAAAGAACTGGATGGCTTCGAACATGGTGAACCGCTTCCACGGCCTCCTGAAGTCGATCATATTTTCACCCACTTTGACTTTCGTGGATCCATGAAGGTCCAGCGCCACTTTCTCGACCATCTCCTCCACAAGGTCCATCATCCAGTTGTAATCCTTGAAGGCGACATACAGCTCGATCTGGGTGAACTCCGGGTTGTGGAAACGCGACATTCCTTCGTTGCGGAAGTCTTTGGAAAACTCATAGACCCCTGTAAAACCCCCGACGATCAGCCTTTTCAGGTATAACTCGTTGGCTATACGCAAGTAAAGCGTCATGTCCAGCGTATTGTGATGGGTTGTGAACGGACGTGCCGCTGCTCCTCCGTAAAGCGGTTGCAGGATGGGTGTTTCCACTTCAAGATATTCCTTCTTATTCAGGTACTCGCGCATGGAGTTTACGAGTTTCGTGCGCTTCACAAAGGCATCGCGCACCTCCGGATTCACAACGAGATCAACATAGCGCTGACGATAGCGCTGTTCCGGGTCTCTGAATGCATCATGACGCACCACGTTGCCCTGCTCATCAACTGTCTCCTTCACGACCGGCAGCGGTCTCAACGATTTGGCAAGCACCGTCAGGGCAGTGACATGAATGGAGATCTCTCCGGTCTGGGTTTTAAAAGCAAAGCCCTTGACGCCGATGATATCGCCGATATCAAGATGCTTTTTAAATACGGTGTTGTAAAGCGTTTTGTCATCACCCGGGCAAAGGTCATCCCGTCTGAGGTAGATCTGGATACGCCCGCTTTCATCCTGCAATTCGGCAAAGGCAGCGGAACCCATGATTCTGCGGCTCATGATCCTGCCGGCGATGGAAACCTGCTGGTAATTCTTCTGTTCAGCCTCGAAGTGTTCCAGAATTTCCCTGGCCGAAACATTGATGTCGAATAATTCCGCAGGGTAGGGATTGATCCCCAGCTTTTCGAGTTCTTCCTTGCTTTGTCTCCGGATGATTTCCTGTTCGCTTAAAACCATATTTTCTTAATTCAACGCAAAAATAATGGAATAATGGTCAGGATCAATTCGGGCAAGTCCACGGTCGACAGTCCACAGTCCACCGCCAAAGCCGGGGTGGCTGGCTATCGCTGAAGTTTTCTCCGCCTCAGCTCTTTCCGAATCAGCCTTAACTCACGACTACTCTGGCCCGCCACTGAGGTGTTTTCCTGGGCGCGTCGGAGCAGATAAGGCATCACGGATTTAACCGGGCCGTACGGCACATATTTCACCACGTTATAACCGGCTTTCGCCAGGTTGAACGAAATATTATCGCTCATCCCGAAAAGCTGGGCGAACCAGATCCGGCGGTCGCTGGGCGATAGCTGGTTTTTCGCCATCCTTTCCGTCAGCAAGGCATTGCTGTATTCATTGTGCGATCCGCACATGATCTCAACCCTGTCAATGTGAGCAATACAAAATTCCAGGGCATCATTAAATGCCTTGTCCGTTGCAGCTTTATCGGGATGAATAGGGCTTCGATAGCCCATTTTTTCGGCGCGTTTCCTTTCTTTCTCCATGTATGCGCCCCGCACCAGTTTGGCACCAATGAAATAATTTCCAGTCAAAGCAGTCTGATAATCATGAAGCAGGTTATCAAGCGAATCAGTCCTGTACATCTGATAAGTATTGAAGACGATCGCCCGCTCATGGTTGTAACGGGCCATCATTTCATCTGCCAGCTGATCGATGGGTTCCTGGATCCAGGTCTCCTCGGCATCAATGAGTATGGGCACACCATATGCATGCGCTTTTTCGCAAATCCGGTTCACCCTTTGGCTCACACGGTCGAATGCCATCGACTCCTCCGCGTTGAGCGCTTCACCACGGTTGATCTTTTCCAGTAGATCTGCCGATGCGAGGCCTGTGGTCTTGAAAACGCAGAACGGAATATGTTCTGCATGATGAGCCTTTTCAATGTTCTGGAGTATTTCCTCCAATGCAACGTCAAAACCGGCCTCTGATTTCTCACCTTCAACGGAATAGTCAAGGATCGTTCCGACGTGATATTTACCCAGCAATTGTATAACACCTTCGCTCTCTTCAATGCTCTCGCCACCGCAAAAATGATCGAACGCAGTTTTCCGGATGATCCCCTCAATGGGCAATCCTGCCTTAAAGGCGAGCTTCACCATGCCGGTAGCCATGAATGACATCCAGGGATGGTTTACAAGCGAGAATATGAAATTGGCTTTATGTAAATCCGCATCGGGTTTATACGCAAATGCCACGGCGGTATCTTCAAAGGAAATGCTGGGTTTCGATTCCATAAATGTAAACGTGCGCAAATATATAAAGACGTTTTACCTCCCCGAAATCGTTTCCATAAACTATTATAGTCCTCCGAATGGCCTAATTTTTAATAACTTACCGGCCAGTTTTAGCAAGCATGACCGACAATATTTTATTTTCAGACGACCCAGCATCGGATTTGAAGCATTTCCTGGAGAGCAGAAAGTACAGCAAAGTCGCCGTTCTGACTGATAGCCATACTGCCTTATACTGTTACCCCGCATTCCAGAAGGTCCTCCCAACCCATGAGTTGATCGAGATTGCTTCGGGTGAAGAGCACAAAAATATAGATACGTGCGGATTCATCTGGGAGAAGATGACCCTCGCGGAATTGGATCGTCACTCGGTGATGATCATCATTGGAGGCGGTGTGCTGGGTGATATGGGTGGCTTTTGCGCTGCTACTTACAAGCGCGGGATCGACTTTATATTGATCCCGACTACTTTGTTATCGCAGGTGGACGCCAGTATCGGAGGAAAACTCGGCATTGACTTCAAACATTTCAAAAACCACATCGGCGTATTTCAGACTCCGGTGTTCACCCTTCTTCACAGTGGCTTTCTCAAAACACTGCCTGAAGCCGAGAAGCGTTCAGGCTTTGCCGAGGTGATCAAGCATGCGCTCATCTCGGATGCCGCCGCCTGGAATGACATCAGAAAACATTCCTTCAGCGAACAGCCCTGGGAGAAACTCCTGCCCCACTCCGTAAATGTGAAATTAAAGGTGGTGACGGAAGATCCCTATGAAAAAGGTTTGCGCAAAACCCTGAATGCGGGCCACACCATCGGCCACGCCGTTGAAACCTTTTTGCTGCAGTCCAACAGAAAGATCCTTCACGGAGAGGCAGTCGCAGCGGGATTGGTATGCGAAGCGTTCCTGGCCAGGGAAAGAGGAATGCTTACAGAAACAGAATTTGCCGAAATCCTGAAT
Source organism: Chryseosolibacter sp. (assembly GCA_049791675.1). Taxonomy (GTDB): domain Bacteria; phylum Bacteroidota; class Bacteroidia; order Cytophagales; family Cyclobacteriaceae; genus Chryseosolibacter. The sequence goes on along the minus strand of JBARAD010000204.1, from coordinate 96,719 downwards.
TATATCCTGGATGTATTTGGAAAGGTGACGTTTTCCTCAAACGAAGAAGAAGCCATTGCCGGATTGACAACGCAGGATAAGAAAAATAAGGGAAACAGAATTTTGTGCGTGCTCCTGGACGGAATCGGGAACGCGAAATGGGATTGCGAGATCAGACCGGAAGAGGTAAAAAGGGCTCTGGCATTTTACCGTTCAGCTTAGAAATAATAAGATTCTGTTTCGTCATAGACAGGTTTCTCTGCTTGCATGCTCTTCTTGATGCTTGCCGTCCTGGCAGAAATGAATTTCTTTGTTTTCTCTTTCCGGTTTCCTGTCAGTAACCATGCGGCTAACAGGGCACCGGAGGCTAAGCCAATACCGATCGCCAATGTACTTGATTTACTCATAATACTAATTAACTTATTTTTTTGCTGAATTGTTACAGTTCCTTCGAAAAAATGTTTTTCAACATGTAATTTTCCAGACTCTTAAACACGTGTGACTTGAATACAATTTCACTTTCCAAAAACAACAGTATTAAAGGATGCGCCGACCGCCTTCCCGCCTCAAAGAGTATAAGCAATCGCGTATTGATACTGAACGCACTCTCGGGAAACAAATCCGTTCTGCATAACCTGTCCGATGCAAACGATACCCAGCTGATGCTGAAGCTGATCCAGTCTGATGATCACGTCATTGATGTCGAAGACGCGGGCACAACCATGCGCTTTCTCACCGCCTACTACAGTATCAGCAATCAACATAAAATTATCACGGGCACGCATCGTATGAAGGAACGTCCTATCGGGATATTGGTTGATGCCTTACGTTCGTTAGGAGCAGACATCGGCTATCCTGAGAAGCCGGGATATCCCCCGGTAGAAACCAAACAATTTTCCGGCCAGAAAACGAATATCCTGCGCATCCGCGGCGATGTGAGCAGTCAGTTTATTTCCGCAGTGATGATGATCGCGCCGACATTACCGCAGGGCCTCACATTAATGCTCGAAGGAAAAGTCGGAAGCCGCCCCTATATCGAAATGACGGCGTCATTGATGGAATTGTTCGGAGTAAAGTGTGAAGTGCTGGAGAAACAGGTAAACATTCCGTCGCGACCCTATCACAGCACGGAATTTACAGTGGAGTCTGACTGGTCGGGGGCAAGCTACTGGTATGCCTTTGCAGCGCTTGCGCAGAAGGCAGAAATCACGCTGCCGCGACTCACGACCAACTCACTTCAGGGCGACAGCGCAATTATGAAGATGATGGAATCCTTAGGCGTAAAGTGTACGATGGAAGGTTCGCTCATGAAACTGACAAAAGTGAATAACGCCAAAACATTTTCATGGGATTTTACGCACTGCCCCGATCTCGCGCAGACTGTTGCGGTGGTGTGTGCCGCAAAAGGAATTGAAGGAAAATTCACGGGCCTCGAAAGTCTTCGTATTAAAGAAACGGATCGCATCGCGGCACTTCAAACGGAGTTGGGAAAAATCGGTGCGGATTTGAAGGAGCACAACGCACAATGGACGCTGATTCCTTCTAATGCACTTCCGGAAGAAGCCTTCTTCAATACTTACAAAGATCATCGCATGGCAATGGCTTTTGCCCCGCTTGCAACCCTGATGAATGTTGAAATTGAAAATCCTGACGTTGTAAGAAAATCCTATCCTCAGTTCTGGAAAGATGTTGAAGCCGTGAGAAGATAGTGAAAAAGGACTACGGAAAAGAAAATGGAAGGATATCCGCAGCGAGAAAGAAGTCCGGATATTTGCGAACCGGAAACCAGGCACTTAAAAAACAACGCACAGAGTACGCAGAGAAAAGACCCTCTCTATAAAAACTCTGCGACCCTGCGCGTATATCTTTTTTCAACCCTAAGGTTGAATCTTACTTTTCTGGGGTGAAAATGAATAGGGAAGTTATCCTTAAAACCCGCCGCCCTGCGGAATTGTTCCCTTATTTCGTTTATCCTGCAAAATTATTTTTTTCTTCGACTCCACAACAGCATTCCGCGAATAAACACATTTTCTTTTAAAAATGCTGACAATCCGAAAAAGTCGTTGTCCCCGAACAATCCCTTAACTCGGGGATCGTCGCAAAGTAAACTATTCAGTGAGACAAATATTTTCCCGAAAGTAACATTTTTCAAAAAAATTTCTTCAAACCGGTCAGCGCGGTGAAAGAGAAAGGAAAAACTTAGCATCGTCAGTAAAAAAACCTGACAAAATCCGCCTTGCGTGACCAAAGTCACAGACCTGACCGCCTATTTCAGGTAACGGAAATCATGCCCCGGCTTCAGCTGCAGCAAAAACTCGTACATCAGATGGATCACATTCTCAACATCATCCTTGTGTACCATTTCTACCGTAGTGTGCATATACTTCAGGGGCAGTGAGATCAATGCCGACGCCACACCTTCCGCCGAATAAGCGAAAGAATCTGTGTCTGTTCCGGTTGAACGGGAGACAGCCTGCCGCTGAAAAGGAATCTTCCGCTTCTCCGCAGTCTGAATCACCATCTTAAGAACATTGTTCTGCACCGCCGGACCATAGCAAAGTACCGGACCGCTGCCGCACTTCAGGTTGCCACTGTCTTTTTTGTTGTACATGGGTGACTGGGTATCGTGCGTCACATCCGTACAAATGGCCAGGTCAGGTTTTATTCTGCGCGAGATCATCTCCGCTCCTCTCAAACCAATTTCTTCCTGTACCGCATTCACGACATAGAGTCCAAAAGGCAATTTCTTTTTATTCTCACTCAAACGCCTGGCAACCTCCGCGATCATGTAGCCCCCCATTCGGTTATCCAGGGCGCGGCCCACCAGCCATCGCCTGTTCAGTTCCATCAGTTCATCCTCGAAGGTGATCACACAACCTACGTGGATACCCATGGCATCGACTTCTTTCTTGTTCTCAGCGCCCACATCAATAAAGATATTCTTCAAGGTTGGAGGTTCTTCCTTTGCCGCATCGCGGACGTGAATGGCCGGCCAGCCAAACACACCTTTCACAATTCCCTTGTCCGTATGGATGTTTACTCTTTTACTCGGAGCAATCTGATGATCGGAGCCGCCATTGCGACGCACGTAGATATAGCCATCGTCGGTAATGTAATTCACGAACCACGAGATCTCATCGGCATGCGCTTCGATCACTACTTTATAGCTCGCTTTCGGATTAATCACCCCTACAACAGAACCATAAACGTCCACTGTGTAATCCTGTACATAAGGCTTCAGATAATCCAGCCATATCTGCTGCCCTGAAGACTCGAAGCCTGTCGGCGAAGCATTGTTTAAATATCTGAAAAGAAAGTCTCTGCTTTGTCTATCCATAACGATGTTTGTTTTTCCCTTTTACTACTGGTATTACTGGTTACTGATTACTGGTATTACTGGTTACTGATTACTGGTTACTGATTACTGGTATTACTGGTTACTGGTTACTGATTACTGGTTACTGGTTACTGGTTACTGGTTATTCAAAGCGGAATATTACCATGCTTCTTGCGCGGCAATTTAACCACTTTATTTTCCAGCATTTCAAAGGCACGTATCAGCTTTTCACGGGTTTCATCCGGAAAGATCACTTCGTCGATATAGCCGCGGTGTGCCGCCCGGTATGGGTTCGCAAATTTCCGGGTATACTCATCTACCTTTTCGTCCAGTTTAGCCTGAGGATCCGCAGCCTCCGATATCTCCTTCCTGAAAATAATTTCCGAAGCACCCTTAGCGCCCATGACCGCAATCTCTGCCGTGGGCCATGCATAGTTCATGTCAGCGCCGATGTGCTTTGAATTCATCACATCGTAGGCGCCGCCATACGCTTTTCTGGTGATGACCGTAACGCGCGGAACCGTTGCCTCTGAAAATGCAAACAACAGCTTCGCGCCATTGGTGATGATCGCATTCCATTCCTGATCTGTGCCGGGCAAAAATCCGGGAACATCTTCAAAAACCAGGAGGGGAATATTAAAACAATCACAAAAACGCACGAAGCGTGCGCCTTTCACGCTGGAATGAATATCAAGTACACCGGCAAGCGATGCCGGCTGATTGCCTACAAGACCGATGCTTCTTCCCGCCAGCCGCGCGAAGCCAACGACAATATTCTCGGCGAAGTTTTTATGCACTTCAAAAAAACTCCCTTCATCCACAACGCCGTTGATGACGTCGCGCATGTCATAGGGCACATTGGGATTGGCCGGGATGATATTATTCAGCGCCGGCCGCTTTTCCTGAGCGAACTGATAGGGGATCTTTGGCGCGCCGTCCTCACAGTTCTGCGGAAGATAACTGAGGAGCAGTTTGATCCGGGCGATGCACTCGGCCTCATTCGCGCAGGCAAAATGCGTTACACCGCTTTTCGTGCTGTGGGCGTAGGCTCCCCCCAGTTCTTCTGCCGTTACATTTTCATGCGTGACGGTTTTCACAACGTTGGGGCCAGTCACAAACATGAACGACGTGTTCTCAACCATGAAAATAAAATCGGTGATGGCGGGCGAATAAACGGCTCCTCCGGCACAGGGCCCCATTACTGCCGAGATCTGGGGAATAACACCGGAAGCAAGGGTATTCCGGTAAAAGATGTCGGCGTAGCCGCCCAGGGAGACAACACCTTCCTGGATACGGGCTCCGCCAGAATCATTCAGTCCAATGATTGGCGCTCCATTCTTCATGGCAAGGTCCATGATCTTTACGATCTTTTCCGCATGCGTTTCAGAGAGTGATCCGCCAAAGACGGTAAAGTCCTGGGAGAAGACGTATACCAACCTTCCATTGATCTTTCCATAGCCTGTCACCACACCATCGCCCAGATAGTATTCCTTATCCAGACCAAAATCCTTGCTGCGATGCATCACAAATTTTCCAAGCTCCTCGAAGGTTCCCTCGTCGACCAACAGGTGTACCCGTTCGCGCGCTGTCAGCTTTCCCTTCGCGTGCTGTTGCTCCATCCGCTTCTCACCACCGCCCAGCAATGCCTCGGCATTCTTCCGTTCGAGTTCGCTGAATTTGTCACTGAGTATCGGGTCTGTGATATTTCGTTTGGCCATGGTCTTGTTTGAATGGGCCTAAAATAAGTAAATCGCGGGGGAATATATATTAAATTCCAGCCGCTTTTAAGACGAATGACCCGGATCGCTATCATAGACATGGGGACCAACACCTTCCACCTCCTCCTTGCGGAAGTCTCTCCCGAGGGCCGACGTATATTTTACCGGAACCATGAAGCTGTGAAGATCGGGATGGCCGGAATCAACGAAGGTTTCATTACTGAAAGCGGCTGCCACCGCGCGATCAGCGCCATGAAGAAGTTCAGAAAGATCATCGATGAACATCAGGTGGAATACATCCATGCATTTGGAACGAGCGCGTTCCGCAATGCAAAAAACGGTCGCGCGCTGGCGGATGAAATACAATCACTGACGGGCATCCCGATCGCGATCATCTCGGGCGACGCGGAAGCGGATTACATCCTCGCAGGTGTCCGGTCGGCTATGGATCTGGGCGACAGGATAAGCCTCGTGATGGATATCGGTGCAGGGAGCGTTGAGTTTGTTATCGGTGACCGGAACCATGTCTGCTGGAAGCAAAGTTTTGAGATCGGCGGCCAGCGCCTGCTGGAAAAATTTCAGAAACACGACCCGATCACGGCAGACGAAATACGCGCACTTGAGTCGCATTTTCAGAGGGCGCTGGAACCCTTACTTGCGTCAGTGGGAACATTCCAGCCTGAAGTGCTGATCGGTTCTTCGGGAACCTTCGATACACTGAGCGATATCTTCTGCATCCGTGAAAAAATTCCCAGAACACCCAACGAACCTGAGACACCCCTTTCCATTGCGGGATTTTATGAGATCTATCAGGAGCTTATCAGCAAAAACCGCGAAGAGCGGATGCAGATCCCTGGCATGATCGAAATGCGCGTCGATATGATCGTGGTGTCCTGCTGTCTCATCCATTTTATGCTCGGGAAACATCCATTTGAACAAATCCGCGTCTCCAGCTATTCCTTAAAGGAAGGTGTGCTGGCTACGCTTGCTCACACAAAGGCAAAGCCTGAATAAAAGGCGCGATTTCGTCAGGCAAACAACGTCAATCGCTACTTAAACACAACAACGCCTCCTCGCAGGAAGGAAGACATCCGGATGCGGAATTTTTTCAGGGTGACTTCTTTCGTCCTGGGTTACTTTGTTTGCGATCCCACAGCGTTGTTTATCGTCATTTAGCTTCCTCCTTTTGGCTGTTTACCGTATTTTTGGGACCATTTTAACTGCTGCATGGATAAAACATTTTCATTAAAGTCCCTTCAATCGTTTACAGAATCCCTCCTTCGACATATCGGTTGTTCAACAGAAGACGCGAAACTTGCTGCGGAGGTCTTGTTATCCGCTGATCTCAGAGGTATTGATTCTCATGGTATCGCCCGACTTTCGGGTTACGTGCGGTTGTGGGAGGCAAAACGCATCAATGCAAAGCCCGACATTAAGGTCGTTCATGAAACACCCAGCACAGCAGTAGTGGATGGCGATGCGGGGCTTGGTCTCGTGGTGGGCCCCAAAGCAATGGACATTGCCATGGAAAAGGCAAGGCATGCGGGCACAGGTTGGGTCGCTGTGAGGAACTCCAATCATTTCGGTATTGCCGGCTACCACGCGATGAAAGGATTACAACATGACATGATCGGTATGGCGATGACGAATGCGAGTCCGCTGGTGGCGCCGACGTTTTCAACGGAACGACTATTGGGGACAAATCCGATTGCCGTGGCCATACCCGCGGGAAAGCAACCAGCGTTTGTTGCCGATTTCGCCACCACCACCGCGGCTAATGGCAAACTGGAAATCCTGCAGCGCAAAGGTCAGGATGCCCCGCTGGGATGGATCCAGCAAAAGAACGGCGATCCTACTTCCGACGCCCATGCATTAAAGACGGGCGGCGCACTGTTGCCCCTGGGAAGCGATCGGGAACATGGAAGCCATAAAGGCTATTGCCTTGGCGCGTGGGTGGATATTTTTTCGGCAGTGCTTTCCGGTGCCAATTACGGTCCCTGGGTTCCTCCCTTCGTCAGTTTCCTCGCTCCTCCCACAGATCCGGTCGGCTCCGGTATAGGACATTTTTTTGGCGCCATGCGCGTGGACGCCTTCAGGCCAGCATCGGAATTCAAGGACCACATGGACAACTGGATCACCCGGTTCCGCGCGGCAAAACCGGTGGCGGGACAGGAACGCGTCCTTATTCCGGGCGACCCTGAAAGAGAAATGGAAGCCGACCGGCTGAAGAATGGTATCCCGGTCAATGAAAAAGTTGTGGAGGATCTCGAAGAACTTGCAACGAGATACGGACTGATCCTTAAAGACTAAGCGCACCGATGTTTATTCCTGCCCTGAAAACAATCGGGCTGTCATAAGGGGAATACGAGGAGGTCTGCTGGTACGAAAAGTTATACAGCGCCATCATATAAAAAGACGCACGGCGCCCGATCGGCTGGATAAACCCGCCGCCGGCAAGAAAGCTGTCGAAGTTCCTTCGCGTGGTCTCAGCCACATTCACCGGAAACTCATAATTCAGATATTCATATTCGGTCTGCAGAAAGATATTCCTGTAGACTGTAAAACGCATGAACGGATTCAGACCGTAATCATTCAGCTTAATTGACGGTTTTACAACCTTATAATTTGTATAGCGATACGTAACCCCTGTTCCCGCGAGGAGTTTTGCAGTAAGCCGGTATCCGATCATCGGTGACACGGAGACGAAATCCTGAACAGAACCAAAGCCCAGGCCAAAGCCACCTCCCGTAACAATACGGTCTTTGAAGGGAGCCCCTTTCAGGCTATTGTCTTTTCCCTGCGCAAAGGCCACAACACCGGCACACGAAATAAAAAGCAGCGTAAAAAGAAAACGTACCATGAGTCTGCAGAAATTATTCTTCTATGATAACGTATATATCTTCCGATTCTTTTTTCATGAGATACTTTTCGCGGGCAAATTTCTCAATGGATTCCCTGTCGCCGAAAAGTTCGGAACGGTCTTTCCTTACTTCCTGAATTTTTTCTTCGTAATACGCTTTCTCATCCTCCAACGCATTCAGTTTTGACCCGAGCTGATAACGGGCAACAAGGTTATTGGAATCAAGCAAAAGCATCCACGCCAAAAAAATCACCAGCGTGACGATATAAAAATTACGGAAGGCCCTGGGCAGTTTTTTTATCATGGCTAAATCTGAACGCTAAGATACTTGTTTTAATAATTAAAGATAAGCGATGGTCCCCATTAAAACCAATTTCCGGAAACCGCAACAACCGGCGCGTCATAAATGTGGAAACCCATGAACGTTAAAACGAAACCGGGTTGCGGATGTTACATCTGCAGCATGCATTTTAATAATGCGGCACGCTGCCGGGCCCCTTCAGTATCTGTCCGTTACGGGCACCCGTATGCTTGCCGTGCGCCATGGTGATGATTCCATTTACAATGACCAGTTCAAATCCCGACGAGTAGGCATGGGGTGAACTGAAGGTGCTTTTATCGATCACTGTTTGTTCGTTAAACGCCACCAGGTCCGCAGCCATGCCTTCGCGGATCAGTCCGCGATCACGCAGCTGAAATTTTTGCGCCGGAAGTGAGGTCATCCGTCGAATCGCTTCTTCCAGGCGGATGACGTTCAGTACACGAACATAATGTCCCAGAACCCTTGCGTTGGTGCCATATGTTCTTGGATGCGGAGCATCTTTTCCGTAAACCGCAATCCCGGCATCGGAAGCGAACATGTTGTACGGATATTGCATGATCCGTTTCAGATCCGCTTCGCTCATACTGAAGTAAACCATCTGGGCGCTGCCATTCCCGACCATTTCCAGGATTGTTTCCACTTCATACCGGGGCCTGGATTTACGGCCTCTTAAACGGTTGACTTCGGAAATACTTTTTCCATTCAACGTGGTATCGGCGCTGTAACGTGCCACCAAAGCATAGGAATAATCCCTGAATTTCTTCTTCTTCAACGCCTTCAGCATCTCTGCCGTAACCTTCTTCCGGGTATCGGCGTCTTTCAGTCGAAAAGCAAGCGAATCACCCCCTCCGGAAAAAAGCCAGTTGGGAAGAAGTGTATTCAGGGTGGTGCTGCTGGCAACATAAGGATACTGATCCACACTCACATCGATGCCTTCTCTCCGGGCTTTATCAACCTGCTCCAGTGTGAAAACGGACCGTCCCCAGTTGGGTTTAAAGGTTACTTTGAAATGGGATATCTCAACGGGTATGTGCGCCTGCCGTCCGATGTTGATCGCTTCTTCAATAGCCTGGTCCACCTGATCACCTTCACTGCGAATATGCGAAGCGTAAATCCCCTGGTATCTGGCCGCTGCTTTCGCAAGCCCGACCACCTCCGGTGTTTTCGAATATGTTCCGGGAACATATATAAGGCCCGTGGAAAATCCGACCGCGCCATCGCGCATCGCTTGCTCGACAAGTGATTCCATCCGCGCTTGTTCAGTTCCCGAGGGTTCGCGTTTCGCATCACCCATCACAGCACGCCGGACATCGTTATGCCCAATGAGGGAAGCAACGTTAACGGATGTCTTAACGCTGTCAAGCCTGAAAAAATAGCGCGCAATATCGGTATGGGAGGAGCCACAATTTCCCGTAACCACAGATGTCACGCCATCAAAAACAAAATTGTCGGCTGTGGGGACAGTCAGATCATTTCTCTCAATGTGGGTATGCACATCGATAAAACCGGGGGCGATGGTAAGACCCCTCACATCGACCAGGCTATCCGCAGCTGCTGGATTCAACCTTCCGACGGCCGCAATTTTACCATCGAGGATGGCCACATCGCCGTAGAACCATCCATTACCCGTACCATCAATAATTTTTCCGCCTGTAAGAAGAAGGTCGTACCGCTGACCGGAAGAAAAGCCAGGAACCAATAAGAAAAGAAATAAAAACCACCGCATATACTGCCACTTTAGACGTAGACGAATATACGAATATCCTCCCTGTCCAAACCATGCCTATAAAACTGCCATTCCTGAATTTGAACTTATCTTTTCAACCTGGCACAAACCGATCGATGTGCCAGGCATGCGCTCCGGCGGCCAGGCTATTTGTTTCCCGCTACGTACTGAAGATGATTCAGCACCGCGCGGATCTCCCCATAGGTAAAATCATCCCCTAACCTTTGCTTGACGGGCTGAATGGATACCGCCTTGATCTCGCGTATGACACTTAAAATATGTTCCACTTTTGATTCTTCCATGCACTGATGAATATCCAGGTCACCGGATTTTATCAGCTGGGCCATGTGCGTTTCAATCGTGCCCAATGCAAGGCCGCGCTGCTCCGCAGCTTGCAAAGGCTTTAAGCCTGATTTCAGCAAGGCGAGGGTTTCCCGCAGACTGCTTCCTTTCTCGGCCTTTGCGCCGGGCTCACTGTCACTTCTGACGGCGATCTCCACAGCAGAAGGATTGAAGACCACCTCACCATACTGCACTGTCTGGATGGTATTGATCTTGCGCGCCACCGCGTTCCTTAACTGACGGACGCTCTTGAGGTAGTTCTTGACCTTTTTGGCGCGCTTGACCACCGTGATGTGATTGTCTAACACTGCAAGGATCTTTTCCGTCAGTATGCTTGAGAAATATCCAATGGCTTTGTTTACCCTTTCCTTTAATTTTTCCTCCTGATCCGTTTGCAGCAGATCCCGGAGCTGCTCCTGGAACTTCATGGCAACCTTTTGCAACTCCTCCAGCTGTGAAAGCATGGCCCGGCCGTTGCGCATGGCTTCATCGATATCCGGCAGCTTTCTCGACGGAAGTTCCTGAAGATATGCCTTCAAGGAGTCCTTTATTTTTTCCAGGTCGAAAGTCCGTGTTACCTGAAGGTGCTGAAAGTCCAGTTTTGCTTTCTCCAATTCACGGCTTAAAACATCATCCGCGGCAGCGCTTCCGGCAAAATCAATCACCAGCCGATCGGTGGAAATACTGGAAGGAAGGATCCTTGAACGAAGCACAATTCCCTCGAGAGAAGTGCAGCGGCTCAGCGCAACATACACCTGCCCGGGAGCAAATGAGTCACCCGCATCGATGATGGCATGCTGAAAAGTCAGGCCCTGGCTCTTGTGGATGGTGATCGCCCATGCGAGGCGCACGGGATACTGCGTAAACGATCCAAGCCTCTCCTCGTCGATCTGCTCCTGTTCCTGATTGTAAGAATATTTGATATTTTCCCACGTCTCCTTCTCTAGCAGCAACTCCTCATCAGAGCCCTCAAGCACAACCCACACCGCGTCGTCATCGATCTTCTTGACTGTTGCTATCTTGCCGTTGTAATATCTCCGCTCCGCGCTCTTGTCATTGCGTATAAACATCACCTGCGCACCTTCCTTGAGCTGAAGCACCACATCCGTAGGCAATGTCTTTTCCGGAAAATCTCCCTGGACTTCACCTTTGAAGTCGACAGACTTTCCATCGAGTTTACGCAATTCGTCGGCATTGATCTTATCCGCTTTAAGGTTGTGCGTGGTAAGCGTAATATACTTTCTACCCGGTTCGGGATCGAAGGTCCCCCGCGCATTTAATATTTCGAGATCGGATCTGCTGACCTCGTTGTTGCGGATGCGGTTGAGGATGTCAATAAAACGCTGCTGACTCTGGCGGTATATCTTCTTCAGCTCGATGTACACCGGTGGAGCCTGTTCAACTGCCTTTGAATGAAAGAAGAAAGGACTGGAATAATACTCCCGCAGGAGTGACCATTGGCTGTCCGGCATCACGGGAGGAAGCTGGAACAGATCGCCAATATATAACACCTGCACACCGCCAAAGGGAGTGTGCGGAACTTTGCGAAAATAGCGGAGGATGGCATCTGTGGCGTCGAGCATGTCGCAGCGGACCATGCTCACCTCGTCGATGATCAGTAGTTCCAGGTCGCGAAACAATTCGCGTTTCTCTTCGCTGATGCGGATATTCTTAAACAGCGTATACTGATCGGTAAAGCCTTCACTGGCAAATCGCTGTGTCACGGGAAGGAATGGCCCCAGCGGAAGCTGGAAAAATGAGTGCATCGTAACCCCTCCGGCGTTGATCGCTGCGACACCCGTGGGTGCCACAACCACGCATTTCTTCCGCGTGTTCTCTTTAATGTATTTGAGGAAAGTGGTCTTACCGGTGCCTGCTTTCCCGGTCAGGAAAATATGCCGTGACGTGTTATTCACGAAATCGGCAGCCGTACTGAAGAGAGGGTTGTCGTGCATAGCCATGTTCAATTTAATACACGAAACGTGAAATTAAAAACACTCCTCACCGAATGGCAGGAAGTCATCTCTGATTTCAAGCAAAAAGACAGGTTTAAATGCAGGTAAGAACATCTAAACCTGCATTTAAACCTGTCCTTAAACCTGCATTCAAGCCTGCCTTTAGACCTTAAAATGCCCTTCCGGGGAAATAAGCAACTTCGCCGAGCTCTTCCTCAATACGGATGAGCTGGTTGTACTTCGCCATCCGGTCAGAACGGGAAGCAGAACCTGTTTTGATTTGTCCGGTATTCAACGCTACGGCCAGGTCAGCGATGGTGCTGTCTTCTGTTTCACCTGAACGATGAGACATCACGCTTTTATAAGCATTGCGTTTGGCCAGATTTACGGCGTTGATCGTTTCTGTAAGCGAGCCGATCTGGTTCACCTTCACCAGGATAGAGTTCGCCACACCCTTGTTGATCCCATCCTGCAAGCGGGTAACGTTTGTAACAAACAAATCATCGCCAACCAATTGCACTTTGGATCCGATCTTGTCGGTCAGTCCCTTCCATCCGGTCCAGTCATCTTCAGCCATACCATCTTCAATAGAGATGATCGGATATTTCTTCGCCCATGAAGCCCAGTAATCGACCATCTCGGCGGAGCTTAATTTTTTGCCGTCTGATTTCTTAAAGATGTAGGAGTTGCTCTTTGCATCGTAGAACTCAGAGCTTGCTGCATCCATGGCGACGAAAACGTCTTCACCGGGTTTGAAGCCTGCTTTTTCGATGGCCATCAACACCACTTCGATTGCCTCTTCATTGGAGGCAATATTCGGTGCAAAACCACCTTCATCGCCTACGTTGGTAGACAATCCTTTATCGTGCAATACTTTTTTCAGGTGGTGAAAGATCTCGGTTCCCATCCGGAGTGATTCTGAAAAAGTATCTGCCTTCACAGGCATTACCATAAATTCCTGAAAATCGATCTTATTGTCAGCGTGACTGCCACCATTCAAAATATTCATCATCGGTACAGGCAGCGTATTGGCATTAACACCGCCGATATAGCGATAGAGGGATAATCCTGACTCCATGGCGCCGGCTTTCGCCACGGCAAGCGATGTTCCGAGGATAGCATTCGCACCAAGGCTGCCTTTATTGGAAGTACCATCGAGTTCGATCATGATCTTGTCGATAAGGTTCTGGTCATATACAGAGAACCCCACGATCTCTTCAGCAATTCTTGAGTTAACATTATCAACGGCCTGCTGCACGCCCTTGCCCATGAATTTCTTCTTGTCACCATCTCGAAGTTCTACAGCCTCGTGTGTTCCTGTAGAGGCTCCGGAGGGAACCGCCGCACGACCGAAAGCGCCGCTTTCAGTAACTACATCCACTTCTACTGTTGGATTGCCCCGACTATCCAGGATCTGACGGGCGTGAATACTTTCGATTAGACTCATTTGCTTGTTTGGTTATTGGTTCTTAGTTCTTCATTTTAGGCCAGCTCCGCATAGACCGTGGTTTGTGGACTGTGGTCGGTGGACCGCACTCACTTCCCTTTTCCGTCAGCCTTCATCATCGCCACAAAGTCATCAAACAGATAGTTCGAATCATGGGGACCCGGTGACGCTTCGGGGTGATACTGTACGGAGAAAGCTTTCCTGTTTTTCAGGCGAATACCCATGATGGTATTATCATTGAGATGAACGTGCGTAACCTCTACGTCAGGATTCTTGTTGATCTCTTTTTCGTTGACAACGAAGCCATGGTTCTGGGAAGTCATCTCACCCCTTCCTGAAACCAGATTCTTCACAGGGTGGTTTAACCCGCGATGACCGTGGTGCATTTTATAGGTCGACAATCCGCAAGAGAGCGCGAGCAGCTGATGTCCGAGGCAAATTCCAAAAACCGGTCGATCTGAAGAGACAGCATCTTTCACAGTTTTGACAGCATAGTCCATTACCGCCGGATCGCCGGGGCCATTGGAAATAAAATATCCATCGGGATTCCACGCCGCCATTTCGTGATGGGGAGTTTTGGCGGGAAACACTTTAATGTAGCATCCGCGGGCTGCCAGGTTTCTCAGGATGTTGATCTTTATTCCAAGATCCAGGGCTGCCACTTTGAAACGCGCAGCAGGATCACCTATAAAATATGGCTCACGGGTGCTCACGATGGAGGCAAGCTCCAGGCCATTCATTGAAGGCACTTTCTTGATTTCCTTTTTCATCTCATCAGGTGTAAGCGTTGATGAGATGAGTGCATTCATTGCCCCTTTGTTTCGTATGTAACGCACGAGCATGCGGGTATCAACATCGGAGATACCTACCACTCCATTGCGCTCAAGGTACTGCTGAAGGCTCTCCTTGGCTTCTTTACGGCTATATTGATCAGCAAAATCATTGACAACAACACCGGCGATCTTTGTCGCTGAGGATTCCTGCTCCTGGTCAAGGGCTCCATAATTCCCGATATGCGCCGTAGTATTGACAATGATCTGTCCGTAATACGACGGATCCGTGTAAATTTCCTGGTAGCCTGTCATTCCGGTATTAAAACAGATTTCGCCCCCCGAGGTGCCAATCTTGCCAATGGCGGTCCCTTCCACGAGCAAACCATCTTCTAACAGGAGATAAGCTTTTTGCGTCTTCATGAGCGATATTAGTTGTCTAAGTTATAAAATTGATGCCGTCTGATTCCGAATTCCGGTCTTGCGGAGCAAAGTTACCGTTCAGTTCAAAACCGGCAACGTTTGATCATAAAAAAGGGATTGAATATGAATTCAATCCCTTTTCAATATTATGAATCAGAAGCACTATTCTTTGTCTTTTTTCTTTGCAGCCGGCTTCTTCTTTTCTGCAGCAGGCTTATCGCTTGCCGCTTTTTTGGTTTTCTTTTCCGCCTTAGGCTCGTCTGCAGAAGCTTCTGCTACGCCTGCCTCATCAGTTGCTTCGCCTTCTTCCTTCTTGGTTCTGCGGCCCCTGCGGGTCTTCGTCTTCTTCGCAGCGCCTTCCTTCGTGTAGAGCGTGTTGAAGTCGACCAGCTCAATAAAACACATTTCTGCATTATCACCGAGGCGTGTATCCGCCAGTTTAATGATGCGCGTGTATCCGCCTGGACGATCGGCAATCTTGGATGCTATTTCTCCAAACAGCGTCTGAACAGACTCCTTATTCTGCAGGTAGGAAAAAGCCGTCCTGCGGGAATGCGTCGTATCTTCCTTTGATTTTGTCAACAAGGGCTCTACATACTTTCTGAGGGCCTTCGCTTTCGCTACCGTAGTGGAAATTCGCTTATTGATAATAAGGGAAGACGCCAGGTTGGAAAGCAGAGCCTGTCTGTGAGCTGATTTCCTGCCTAAATGATTTATCTTCTTACCGTGTCTCATTTTATCTTAATCTTCGTCGAGTTTATACTTAGTGAGGTCCATACCAAAGGTCAGGTTCTTTTCAGCCACCAGTTGCTCCAGTTCGGCCAGTGATTTTTTCCCGAAGTTCCGGAATTTCATCATGTCGGAGATCTCGAGTTCAACCAGGTCTCCCAACGTTTTTACATCGGCAGCCTTGAGGCAGTTGTAGGCCCGCACGGATAGATCAAGGTCATGAAGGGGAGTCTTCAGCAGCTTGCGCATGTGAAGCATTTCCTCATCCACCTGCTCGATCTCGGCATCTTTGCCAGTTTCGAGTTCAATTGATTTATCAGAGAACAATCTGAAGTGCTGGATCAGGATATGAGCAGCGCCTTCGAGTGCTTTTTCAGGGTGAATGGATCCGTCAGTTTCAATATCAACCACCAGTTTCTCATAGTCGGTCTTTTGTTCAACGCGGGTGTTTTCCACGCTGTATTTCACGTTCTTCACCGGAGTGAAGATCGCGTCGATCGGAATAAAACCGAAGACCTGTTCAGCAGGTTTGTTTTCTTCTGCAGGAAGGTATCCCCGGCCCTTTTCAAGGGTCAGTTCGACTTCGATGTGCGCTGATTCATCCAGGTTGCAGATAACGTGATCCGGGTTAAGGATCTCGAAAGCAGAAGTAAAACGGGTGATATCACCTGCCTTAAATTGCTTCTGTTTTTTTATTGAGACGGTAATTTTGCTTTCAAATGAGTCTGCCACTTTCCGGAACCTAACCATTTTCAGGTTAAGGATAATCTCGGCTACGTCTTCAACAACTCCCTCAATAGTAGAGAATTCATGAAGCACTCCGGGAATTTTAATTCCGGTAATGGCATAACCTTCCAAAGAGGAAAGAAGAATCCGTCTCAGCGCGTTACCGATCGTAACACCGTATCCTTTTTCCAGCGGTTTGAAAGTAAAAAGTCCGTGAAAATCATCAGACTTTTCCATTACCACCTTCTCTGGCATTTGAAATGCTAATATTGACATAGTGTTGTGGATTAACTGTTAAAATTACTTAGAATACAATTCAACAATGAGCTGCTCGTTTATGTTTTCAGGTATATCTGCGCGAAGGGGGACATTCACCATCTTACCCGCCATCTCGTTGTTATCCCATTCCAACCAATTGTATTTTCTGGCTCCCTGCATGGCAAGGCTGTTGCCGATTACTTCGAGGCTCTTGGAGCGCTCACGGACAGCAACGATGTCACCGGGCTTCAGTGTATAGGAGGAGATGTTGACGATCTCTCCGTTTACTGAAATATGCTTGTGCAATACCAGCTGGCGTGCTGCTCTTCTGGTGGGCGCAATGCCAAGGCGGTAAACAGTATTGTCAAGGCGCGCTTCAAGAAGCTGAAGCAACGTTTCACCAGTAACCCCTTTCTTGCGGGACGCTTCGCTGAACAATTTGGCAAATTGCCTCTCCAGCAAACCGTAGATGTATTTAGCTTTCTGCTTTTCGTAAAGCTGCGTAGCATATTCAGATTGCTTGCGCTTCTTACCACGTCCGTGCTGACCAGGGGCGTAGTTCTTCTTCTGCAAGGCTTTATTATCACCTAGAATAGGCTCGTTAAATCTTCTTGAAATTCTGACCTTAGGGCCTGTATATCTTGCCATGATTAACCTGGAATAAATTCAATTTTTAAACTCTTCTTCTTTTCGGGGGCCTGCATCCGTTGTGCGGAAGCGGCGTAACATCACGGATCGCGGTTACTTCGATACCCGCGCCCTGAATGGTACGGATGGCAGATTCACGACCCGCACCAGGACCCTTTACAAACACTTCCACTTTCCGCAGACCCAGTTCATAAGCCTTGGAGGCGCAATCCTGCGCTGCCATTTGGGCGGCATAAGGAGTGTTCTTCTTTGAACCTTTGAATCCCATCTTACCGGCAGACGCCCAGGAAACCACCTGGCCGTTCATGTTGGTGATGGCGATGATGATGTTATTAAAAGTAGCCTTGATGTGGGCTTCACCTACAGCCTCCACCGTTACGACTCTCTTTTTCGCCTTATCTTTTCTCTTTTCAGCAGTAGCCATTAATGAGAATATTTATTATTTAATTAATTAACCTTTCGTTGCCTTCTTCTTGTTGGCGACAGTCTTACGCTTACCTTTCCGCGTACGGGCGTTGTTCTTCGTAGTCTGACCGCGAACGGGCAAGCCCTTGCGATGACGTAATCCACGGTAACACCCGATGTCCATGAGACGCTTAATGCTCAACTGGATCTCTGATTTCAGAACACCCTCAATACGGAATTTCTCCGCGATGATAGCCCTGATCGCATTTGATTCTTCGTCATTCCATTCCTTAACCTTCTTGTCCAGATTCACTCCGGCTTCGGTAAGGATTTTTTGTGCGGACCTGCGGCCCAATCCAAAAATATAGGTGAGGGCGATTTCGCCTCGCTTATTATCAGGAATATCTACACCAGCAATACGTGCCATAATTGTTACCCTTGTCTTTGTTTATACCTCGGATTCTTTTTGTTAATCACAAACAATTTGCCTTTGCGTCTGATGATCTTGCAATCAGCGCTGCGCTTCTTAATGGATGCTTTAACTTTCATTTTTTCTATTTGTATCTGAATACAATTCTCCCTTTTGTCAAATCATAGGGCGACATCTCCAAACGTACTCTGTCGCCGGGCAAAATACGGATGTAATTCATGCGCATCTTACCGGAAATATGGGCCAATACCTCATGGCCATTTTCTAACTGAACACGAAACATTGCATTCGACAATGCCTCGCTTATTGTTCCATCTTGCTCAATTGACTTTTGTTTCGCCACTTATAGCTGTAATTATTTTCTATATACTCGTGCGTTGTCAATATTTCAGTTCTGTCGGCATGCACGGCCACCATATGTTCAAAATGGGCGGAAGGTTTCTTATCCGCTGTCCGGATGGTCCATCCATCACTTTCCTGCACCACGCTCTTGGTGCCCATGTTGATCATCGGCTCAATGGCGAATACCATCCCCGGAACGATCTTCACGCCTTTCCCACGCTTCCCGTAATTCGGAACTTCAGGCTCTTCATGAAGTTTTTTTCCGACTCCATGTCCAACCAGCTCCCGAACCACACCATAACCAAAGCTTTCAACATAACTCTGGACAGCGTAGGCAACGTCACCGATCCTGTTCCCTGCTTTTGCCTGTGCAATCGCCCGGTAAAGCGATTCATAGGTTCGTTCCAGCAGTAGCAGTACTTCCTGATTCACACCCTCCAGAGGATAGGTATAAGCAGAATCACTGTGATAACCTTTATAGTATACTCCGCAGTCAACGGAGATGATATCCTTTTCACGCAGTTCGTACTTTCCCGGGATACCATGTACAACCACATCATTCACCGATATGCACAATGAGCCCGGAAACCCATTATAGTTCTTGAACGAAGGCGTCGCGCCGTAATCCCTGATGAACTCTTCGGCTACCTTGTCAAGGGCTGAGGTCTTTACTCCTGGCTTTACCAGTTTGGCCACCTCTCCGTGAGCTTTTCCCAGGATCTGGGCACTCTCACGAATCAGGGCTAATTCCTCTTCCGTTTTTAAGTTTACCATTCAGCCTTTAAGCCGCAGCAAATTGAGAACGTCCTTTTACTCTGCCTGACTTCATCATGCCTTCGTAATGTCTCATCAAAAGATAGCTTTCGATTTGCTGAAGCGTGTCGAGGATAACCCCTACCATGATCAGCAACGAAGTGCCACCGTAGAACTGAGCGAAGTTCTGGCCTACGCCCAGCATCACTGCAAATGCAGGGAGGATGGCAACAAGCACCAGGAATAACGCGCCCGGCAAAGTAATTCTTGATAATACCGTATCGATAAATTCAGATGTCTGCTTTCCGGGTTTGACACCGGGAATAAATCCGCCGTTTCTCTTCAGGTTGTCCGCAATATCATTGGCATTGATCGTGATCGCCGTATAAAAGAACGTGAAGATCAGGATCATGAGGCCAAACAATGTGTTGTACTGCCAGGAATAAGGGTCCGAAAAAGTCGAACCGACATAGGCGGCAACATCCGAATCTCTCCAGAGACCTGCCAGCAACACCGGAATGAACATCAGCGCCTGTGCGAAAATGATCGGCATTACCCCTGCTGAATTCATTTTCAGCGGAATGAAATCGCGCTTCCCGCCGTAGAGCTTATTTCCGATGACCTGCTTCGCATATTGAATCGGAATTCTTCTCGTCGCCTGTGTCAGCATAATGACCGCCATCACGATCGCAAACAGAACAATCAATTCAATGATGAACAAAAGGGCGCCACTCATTCCACGGTTGTATACAGCCTCCTCGTATAGCGCGAGCGGCAACCTGGAGATGATACCAATCATGATCAATACCGAAATACCATTTCCAATACCTTTATCGGTGATGCGCTCACCCAGCCACATACAGAACATGGTTCCTGCGACAAGGATCGTGATCGATGAGAGGTAAAAGAAAAATCCCGGTTGAATGATTGCCCCGGCATCAATGGTGCCGCGGAGATAAGCATAAGACTGGAAGCCGGTGATCACGATGGTCAGCACGCGGGTAATCTGATTTAACCGCTTGCGACCGGAGTCGCCTTCTTTCTGAAGCTTCTGAAAATACGGAACTGCAAAAGTCAGGAGCTGGACAATGATCGAAGCCGAAATGTACGGCATGATACCCAGCGCAAAAATGGATGCGCGGCTGAAAGATCCTCCCAGGAATGTATTCAACAAGCCAAAGATACCTTCGGTGGCCCCTGCCCCTGATAAACTCGGGTGATTCGGATCAATGCCGGGAAGGACTATGAAAGATCCTAAGCGGAAGATGATCAGAAATCCGATGGTATTCAGGATGCGGACCCGGAGATCTTCGATCGAAAAAATGTTCCGTATGGTCTGAATGAACCGCTTCATTATTTCACTGTTGTAGCTGTGCCACCAACTTTTTCAATTGCTTTTGTAGCCGTTTCTGAAAAAGCATGAGCTTCCACGCTGATTTTAGATTTCAACTCTCCTCTACCCAAAACTTTAACTTTGTCGTTTTTGCTCACGACACCGTTCTCGATCAGAAACTGCAGGCTGAGATTAGAACCTTTTGTCTTTTCGGCCAGGCCTTCCAATACATCGAGGTTCAATCCTTTATAGTAGATCTTGTTGTTATTCTTAAACCCGAATTTCGGTACCCGGCGCTGAAGGGGCATCTGACCGCCTTCAAAGCCCGCCTTGCTTTTGTAACCAGCCCGTGACTGTGCACCTTTGTGTCCACGGCCCGAGGTTGATCCTCCCGACCCTTGTCCACGGCCCACCCGTTTATTGTTTTTTATTGAACCTTCAGCAGGTTTTAATGTGTGGAGCTTCATCTTAAAGTTCTTTTACTGTAATCAGGTGATTCACTTTTCTTATCATACCGGCGATCTGCGGAGTCAACTCCACCTCTACGGTCCTGTTGATCTTGCCCAACCCCAAAGCCTGGATTGTCAGAACCTGGGTTTCAGGTCTTTTGATCGTACTTCTCTTTTGCGTTATCTGAACTTTCGCCATGTCTCTTAGCCGTTAAATACTTTTGACAATGCAATTCCGCGATTCTTGGCAATGCTATAAGCATCGCGCATGGTAGTCAACGCCTTGAAAGTCGCTTTCACCACGTTGTGGGGATTTGACGATCCTTTGGATTTCGCCAATACGTTGTGCACACCCGCGCTTTCAAGCACGGCACGCATCGCACCACCTGCAATAACACCCGTACCAGGGGAAGCAGGCTTCAATAATACGAAACCACCGCCGAATTTTCCGATGGATTCATGGGGAACAGTACCTTTGATGATCGGCACCTTCACCAGGTGTTTCTTTGCGTCATCGATGCCCTTGGTGATGGCATCGGTCACTTCATTTGCCTTGCCCAGACCGTAGCCAACGACACCGTTACCATCGCCCACAACCACAATGGCTGCGAAGCTGAACCGGCGCCCGCCTTTTACCACCTTGGCAACACGCTCAATGGCAACAACCTTCTCTTTCAGGTCGATTTCGCTGGCTTTTACTGTGCTAATATTGCTTACAGACATATTTTAAGTTCTTAGAATTTTAAACCACCTTCTCTGGCACCTTCAGCAAAAGCCTTGATATTGCCATGATACAGATATCCGTTACGATCGAAAACAATAGACTGGATACCGGAAGCAACTGCCTTCTCGGCCAGCTTCTTACCCACGTCCTTGGAGTTCTCCATGTTCACGGTTTTCTTTCCTAACTCCAAAGAAGAAGCAGAAGCCAGGGTTACTCCTTTGATATCATCAATAATCTGCGCGTAGATGCCCGTGTTGCTTCTGAACACTGATAACCGGGGCCTGTCATTGGTTCCGCTGATCTTCTTGCGGACACCCATCTTGATTCTTTCGCGTCTTTCTCTGTTTTTGCCTGCCATAATACTATCTGTATATGATGCTATGATCCGTTTAAATTACCGGTTTCCCGGATTACTTGGCAGCAGCCTTACCAGCCTTTCTGCGTACATACTCACCCGTGAAGCGAATACCTTTACCTTTGTAAGGCTCAACCTTGCGAAGAGATTTGATCTTCGCCGCCATCTGGCCAATGAGTTGCTTATCAATACCTTCCAGAACAATCGTCGGGTTACCCCCTTTTTCCTGGAAAGCAGTTACTTTCAATTCCGTAGGAACAGCAACGAATACGTTGTGAGAATATCCAAGGCTCAGTTCCAGTACATTGGATTGTGCATTGGCTTTATAACCCACACCAACAAGTTCCATCTGCGCCTTGTATCCTTTTGATACGCCTTCCATCATGTTGGCGATCAGCGCGCGGTACAAACCGTGCATCGCCTTATGACGCTTCTGTTCTGTAGGTCTTTCCAGCGTTACAGTGCCATCTTCCTGCTTGATAACAAAATCAGGTTCAATAGACTGATGCAATTCGCCTTTCGGCCCCTTCACAGTTACCTGGTTCTTTTCTTTCGAAAAGTTGAAAGTTACTCCTGCAGGAATTTTTATCGGTAGTTTACCTATCCTTGACATGCCTTTTAATTAATAGACGTAACACAAAACTTCACCACCTACATTCATTGTGCGCGCTTCCTTGTCGGTGATCACACCGCGGGAAGTGGACAGAATTGCAACCCCAAGTCCATTCAGTACCCGGGGCATTGTGGCAGCATTTGAATACTGTCTCAACCCCGGAGTGCTGATCCGCTCGAGTTTGGTTATCGCGGATTCGCGGGTTTCCGGATTGTATTTCAGGGCGATCTTAATCTTCCCCTGGTGATTTTCAGTCTCCTCAAACTTATAGTTTAGGATATAACCTTTGTCAAATAACACTTTGGTTATTTCCTTCTTCAAATTGGAAGCAGGAATCTCCACGACACGGTGGTTGGCCTTTATGGCGTTCCGCAACCGGGTTAAATAGTCTGCTATAGGATCAGTCATTTTCTTATTTTCTTATTAATAAGCAAGCCCGCGTTTTTTAAACCGGGCTGCAAAGATATTGAACAATTTCAATTATTCAAACTGTTACCTGGTTTCGTCGGCCCTAAAGCGGGATTATGACGACCTTGATACTCAGCAACCAATATTTTTTTAAGCTGTGAACTGCCACTGGCGAATTCCCCGTAAGGAGCTCTGTTGGCGGCTTTTCAGCGCAGGAAGTGGGATTTTGTCCCCCCGAAGCACGCGGCTCGTAGCCCGGGGCGGTTTTCCACTACCAGCTTGCCTTTGTCAGGCCTGGGATCTTTCCATCAGATGCCATCTGGCGGAAAACGTTACGGCAAACGCCGAATTTACGCAGATAGCCTCTGGGGCGCCCCGTCAGCTTGCAGCGGTTCTTCAAACGAACCGGCGAAGCGTTGCGGGGAAGTTTGTCCAGCGCCAGATAATCTCCTGCCTGTTTTAAAGCCTTCCTCTTGGCTGCGTAGGTACTTACCAGCTTTTCTCTTTTTGCTTGCCTAGCGATTACAGATAATTTAGCCATGCTTGGTTATGAATTACTTTTATTTGCAAAAGGCATCCCGAATTGCTTCAGGAGCTCGTAGCTTTCTTCGTCAGTCTGGGCAGTCGTCACAAACGTGATATCCATACCGCTGATCTTGTTTACTTTTTCAATGGAGATCTCAGGGAAGATGATCTGCTCCTTCACACCGAGTGTGTAATTGCCTCGGCCGTCAAAGCCCTTCGCACTCACACCACGGAAGTCACGTACCCTGGGAAGGGCTACGTTGACCAGGCGATCCAGAAATTCGAACATCTTGTCTCCGCGCAGGGTTACCCGCACACCAATCGGCATGTTCTCCCGCAGCTTGAAATTTGAAATCGCTTTCTTTGATTTGGTAGCGACAGCCTTCTGACCTGTGATGCTGGAAATCTCTTCTACTGCAACATCAATCAGTTTCTTGTCAGTAACTGCCACACCCATGCCTTTGTTGATACAGATCTTCTCGATCTTCGGCACCTGCATCACAGACTGATAGCTGAATTTCTCCTTTAAAGCAGGGACAATTTCCTTGGTGTATTTGTCCTTTAATCTAGGCGTTGCCATTATTTAATAATTTCTCCGGTTTTCTTTGAAAATCTCTGTAGCTTACCCTTATCGTTAAGCTTTCTTCCCACGCGGGTAGGTTTGCCACTCGCAGGATCGATCAGCATCAAATTGCTGATATGGATAAATGACTCCACTTTCGCGATCCCTCCTTCCGGTTTACCGGCAGAAGGCTTCGTATGTTTGGTCATCAGGTTTATGCCCTCGACAAGCGCGCGTCTTTTTTCGCGGTTCACTTCCAGGACTTTTCCCTCCTTGCCTTTGTCGTCACCGGCAAGCACTTTCACAGTGTCACCTTTACGGATGTGCAGTTTGGGCTGTAAGTTAGTTTTTCTCTCCATGGCTTAAATTACTTCGGGTGCCAATGAAACAATTTTCATAAACTGCTTTTCTCTGAGCTCACGTGCAACGGGCCCAAAAATACGGGTTCCGCGGGGCTCGTCCTGTGCGTTCAACAGCACGGCAGCATTATCTTCAAAACGGATATAAGATCCGTCTTTTCTTCTTACTTCCTTCCGGGTTCTGACAATCACAGCCCTGGAAACAGTTCCCTTTTTCACCTGGCTGGTAGGAAGGGCAGACTTTACGGTAACGACAATTTTGTCGCCCACAGTAGCGGATCCTTTGCGGGTTCCGCCCAGAACGTGCATACAAAGAACTTCCTTTGCTCCGCTGTTATCGGCTACGGTAAGTCTGGATTCGGTACGTATCATGGCGCTTTATACTTATCTCTTGTTTAATCTTTCTCTATCGCCTTCTTTCTCTCCGCAGTTCCAAGGCAACAAACTGCAGGCTTTCCGTCAGGCGCTTCAAAAGATCAGCACCTTACAGAGGAGCACATTATTTGGCTTTTTCGACGACCTCAATCAATCTCCAACGCTTCTCCTTGCTCAACGGACGCGTTTCCATAATCCGCACAGTGTCGCCGATGCCGGCGGTATTCTGTTCGTCGTGTGCCTTGAACTTGGTAGTTCTGTTCACAAATTTTCCGTAGATCGGATGTTTTACTTTACGATCCACTGCAACGGTGATGGTTTTCTGCATCTTGTTGCTGACCACTTTTCCGATTCTTTCTTTTCGTTCGTTCCTTTCCATAGGAATTATTTTTGAAGTTCTTTGGCTCTCAGTTCCGTACTAAGTCTGGCGACAAGTTTTCGCGTTTGATTGATCCTCATGGGATTTTCAATCGAAGAGATCTTGTGGGCAAACTGAACTTTGCGCAAAGCCTCTTTTTCACTCGCGATCTTTTCTTTCAATTCCGCGACACTTAGGTTTTTGATATCAGAATTTTTCATGGCTTGATACTGGTCTCAACGTAATCTCTTCTTACGGTAAATTTCGTCTTAATGGGCAGTTTACCATCCGCCAGGGCCAGGGCTTCTTTTGCGGTGGCCATATTCACACCACCTGCTTCAAAGAGGATGGTACCGGGTTTAATCACAGCTACCCAATATTCAGGAGCTCCTTTACCTTTACCCATACGAACCTCTGCAGGTTTCCGGGTGATCGGTTTGTCAGGGAATATCCGGATCCATACCTGCCCTTCGCGTTTCATCGCACGGGTAACCGCAATACGGGCTGCCTCCAGCTGACGTGCAGTGATCCAACCACCTTCCAACGCTTTAATGGCAAAAGATCCGAATGCAATGGAATGTCCTCGCGTAGCCATGCCTTTTACGCGACCTTTTTGCATTTTTCTGAATTTCGTTCTTTTAGGCTGTAACATCGTTACCTGACTTTATCGTTTCCTTCTAGTTCTATTATCAATTTTTCCTTCCGCCACCGGAGCCGCCACGACGTCCGCCACCGGAATCTCCGCCACGACGTCCACCGCCGCCACCGCCGCCTTCTCTTCTGCGGCCACCACGGTCACCGCCGCGATCGCCACGAGGACCTGCGCCACCCTGCCCCTGAGGAGCATTGCTCACCACACCGATGTTCGGCGAAAGATCGCGCTTGCCATAGATCTCACCTTTGAAGATCCATACTTTGATACCGATCTTTCCATACACAGTCTGCGCTTCAGAGATCGCATAATCGATATCCGCACGAAGTGTATGCAAAGGAATACGGCCTTCTTTATATTGTTCGGTACGCGCCATGTCAGCACCTGCAAGACGACCTGATACCTTGATCTTGATTCCTTCTGATCCTACCCGCATAGCCGAAGCGATGGCCTGCTTCATGGCACGCTTGTAAGAAATACGCGCCTCAATCTGCTGCGCAATAGACTCGCCGACGAGCTTCGCATCCAACTCGGGACGTTTGATCTCGAAGATGTTGATCTGAACATCCTTACCGGTAATCTTCTTCAATTCTTCCTTGATCTTGTCGACTTCAGTACCGCCTTTTCCAATCACAACACCGGGACGAGCAGTGTGAATGGTCAGGGTGATACGCTTCAGTGTTCTTTCGATCACCACTTTGGCAATGCCGCCCTTCGGAATACGCGCCTGCACATATTCCCTGATCTTATGATCTTCAACAAGCTTCTCTGAAAAGGTATTGCCACCGTACCAGTTGGAATCCCAACCGCGAACAATTCCTAATCTGAACCCAACAGGATTAATTTTTTGTCCCATTTATTTATTCCTTAGTTTCTTTTTCTACAACATTAGTTTCAACGCCGGACTTCTTCAGGCTGTCGATTACAAGGGTAACGTGATTGGAGCGCTTGCGGATCCTGTGCGCCCTTCCCTGGGGAGCGGGCCTCAGCCTCTTCAATACGCGGCCTCCGTCAACCCAGATGTCCTTTACGAAAAGATCCGCTTCCTCCAGCTTCTGGTCCTGGTTCTTGATACCCCAGTTTGAAATTGCCGAAAGCAAAAGCTTCTCAAGATTGTTGGAACCCACCTTCGGCTCGTGCTTCAGGATGTTGAGTGCCTTGTTTACGCGCTCACCTCTGATGAGATCAGCCACCAAACGCATCTTGCGCGGTGAAGAAGGCACGTTGCTTAATTTTGCCACGACGGGACCGGTCTTTGCGGCCTCTTTTTTAGCATCGCGCTTTTCTCTTTTTACGACAGACCTCTTGGTCCTTTTCGCTGTATCTTCCATGATTACTTCGTGTCTTTCTTATTACCTGAGTGGCCGCGGAATGTACGGGTAGGAGCAAACTCTCCAAGTTTGTGACCTACCATATTTTCCGTGACATATACCGGAATAAACTTATTTCCATTGTGTACTGCGAAAGTATGGCTGATCATCTCAGGTGTAACTGTTGATCTCCTTGACCATGTTTTGATCACAGATTTTTTTCCAGACTTCTCTGTAGTCTCTACTTTCTTCAGGAGACGGAAGTCAGCGTACGGTCCTTTCTTAATCGAACGTCCCATTATTTTTTCCTCTTAGATATGATTAGACGATCTGAATACTTCTTCGGGTGACGGGTCTTCTGTCCTTTGGCAATGATACCATTTCTGGATCTCGGATGACCACCGGATGCACGACCTTCACCACCACCCATCGGGTGATCTACAGGGTTCATGGCTACTGGCCTGGTCCTGGGACGAATACCCCTCCAGCGGCTGCGACCTGCCTTACCCACACTTTCGTTCATGTGGTCAGGATTGGAAGCGGCACCAATGGTGGCTATACATACATCCAATACATTGCGCATTTCACCTGAAGGCATCTTCAACGTTGCAAAGCCGCCTTCACGGGCCAGCAACTGAACAAATGATCCGGCACTGCGGGCGATTGCTCCACCTTTGCCCGGCTTCATTTCAACATTATGAACAATAGTACCCAACGGGATTTTAGACAGGGGCAGCGCATTGCCTACTTCAGGCGCTACTTCGCTGCCAGAAACAACCTGCTGTCCAACCTGTAAACCATGAGGAGCGATGATATAGGATTTCGCTCCATCCAAATAGTACAATAAGGCAATACGTGCAGAACGGGTGGGATCATATTCGATCGACTTCACCACTGCAGGAACACCGAATTTGTTACGCTTAAAGTCAATGTCTCTCAGCTTTTGCTTGTGACCACCACCGATGTAACGCATGGTCATCTTACCATTGCTGTTTCTTCCACCGGTCTTCTTAACCGTTGTCACCAGTGACTTCTCCGGCTTGCTCGCCGTGATATCATCAAAGGAGGGAGCCATCCTGTGTCTGCTTCCGGGTGTTACCGGCTTAAGTTTCTTCAACGCCATTGTTCAGGAATTAAACTTATATTATACGTTGCTATAAAAATCTATTACTTCACCTTCAGCCAATGTAACAATGGCTTTCTTGTAGCTCGGTCTGCGGCCAGCCAATACGCCCGCCTTGGTGTAACGGGTCTTTAGTTTACCCATAACATTCATGGTGTTCACTTTCTCAACGTTCACACCATACTGTTTTTCCACAGCCTTCTTAATCTCTACCTTGTTGGCATCAGCATCTACAATAAATCCGTATTTGCCTTTCTCATTCATGGCAGAAACCTTTTCGGTCACCAATGGCTTCTTCAGGACACTCATTATTCTTTATTTAATAAGGTTTCAACTTTGCTTATTGCGCTCTCTACAAAAATCACATTGTCAGCGTGCATCAGGTCGTAGGTATTGATCTGATCTGCAGTAGTCACTTTTGCATTCTGAATATTCCTTCCGGAAAGCACAACATTCTTGTTCACTTCGGGAAGGATCAACAACGTCTTCTTGTCACCTAAGGAAAGTGCATTCAGTAAATTCACATACTGCTTGGTCTTGGCATTTTCAAAGTTGAAATCTTCAAGAATTGCGATGGAATTGTCTTTTGCCTTATAGGAAAGCGCAGACTTGCGCGCCAGATCCTTTACTTTCTTGTTAAGCTTGAAAGAGTAATCGCGGGGAATCGGACCGAATACACGTCCACCACCCTTGAACAGGGGACTCTTGATGTTACCCGCCCGTGCGCCACCGGTACCTTTTTGCTTCTTGATCTTTTTAGAAGATCCTGAAATCTCATTGCGCTGCTTGGCCTTGTGCGTTCCCTGTCTCTGATTCGCCAGGAAGCTTTTTACATCCAGGTAGATCGCATGATCGTTCGGCTCTATGCCAAATACACTGTCAGACAGATTGACTTTCTTGGTGGTTTTTTCACCACTATATTTTAATACTGCTACTTCCATTATTTCTGAAGGATTACAGTTGAATTTTTTGGACCAGGAACTGAACCGCTGATAACGATCAGGTTTTGCTCAGGAAGGATCTTTACTACCTGCAGGTTCATCAGCTTAACACGGGCGTTACCCATGCGACCTGCCAGGCGCTTGCCTTTGATAACACGGGATGCAAAAGAGGCGTTACCCATTGATCCGGGCGCCCTTAAACGGTTGTGCTGACCGTGGGTCTGACCACCTACCCCGCTAAAGCCATGGCGCTTCACAACACCCTGGAATCCGCGGCCCTTTGACGTGCCAACAGCATCCAGAAAATCACCTTCCGCAAAAACATCCTGAACACGGACCTCTTTACCCAGTTCGGCAATTCCATCAAACTCAACCCGGAAATCGCGGAACTCCACGACATTCGACTTGGCGGTAGTGTTTGCCTTCTTGAAATGACCTAAAAGCGCTTTGGTAGTATTTTTTTCTTTTTTCTCGCCAAACGCAAGCTGAACAGAACGATATCCGTCAGATTCAACATTTTTTACTTGGGTGACCACGCAGGGACCAGCTTCGATCACGGTGCATGCGATATTCTCGCCCTGTGGGCCGAATACGCTAGTCATTCCAACTTTTCTTCCTATAATGCCAGGCATTGTCTTACCTATTTATGCTTGTTTCTCAGGATTTTGCGCCTTCGTAGCGCAAAAAGGACTGCAAAGATAGGAACTAAAGATTAGTTAGCAAATTCGGGTTTCAAAATATTTGAGAAATCATACATCACCTGAAATGCAAATACCCCCACACACGGAATCTTCCCGCCCTCAGTCAACAGTGCCTGTCGGTTATCCGGCTGCAAAAAGGGCTCATGCAAATCGCGAATCATCCGAACTAACAAACAGGTTAACAGGCCCTTGTATATTAAGCCCTTCCCCATGCACATCACTTCCGGACGCGCTGTCCGGCCTCACTCCTGGCTGCCTGCCAAAGGATGGTAACGTATCTCCAACGCGAAATGACGACACCAATAAACTGTCTCAACTCCATTGAATAGCTTGTAATTTAAAGTATCATTGCCACGCTGGAAATCAACAACATGCAGGGAAAGATCACCATCCGATGGACTATACTTTTACTCTCGCTACTCCTGCTCTTTGTCGTGAATCTCTCCCTCGGAAGCGTCAACATCCCCTTCACTGAAATCGTCAGGATCCTGTTCACCAGCGAAAGCAGCAACCCGGTATGGGCCGAAATTGTCAACGACTTTCGTCTCACAAAGGCACTTACGTCAGTTCTCGCCGGAGCAGCCCTCGCAACGGCCGGCCTCCAAATGCAAACCCTTTTCCGAAATGCACTCGCGGGCCCGGACGTGCTTGGCTTAAGCTCCGGAGCGAGCTTGGCAGTGGCACTTATATTTATGAGCCCCTCCGCCGGAATCCCGTTCCTTTCTACGCCGCATCCCCTGCTCGTAACAGTAGCCTCCAGTATCGGGTGCGCGGCCGTGCTTATCATCATGCTCCTCGTCGCCCGCAAGCTGCAGGACCATGTTTCACTGCTGATCGTGGGACTGATGGTGGGGGCAGCCACCTCCTCCGTTGTAAGTGTCTTGCAGTATCTGAGCAAAGCGGAAGAAATGCAGGTTTATATCCTATGGACTTTCGGTAGTCTTGGCGGCCTTAACTGGCAGGAGATTCACATCCTTGCCATCGTACTCCTGATTGGAGGAACCCTCGCCTTCCTGGAAATAAAATCCCTCAACGCCTGGCTGCTGGGCGACCTCTATGCGCGTAGCCTGGGGATCAAAGTTGAAAGGTCGCGCATGATCATCATGCTGTCTGCCTCTATATTAACAGGAGCAGTAACGGCTTTTTGCGGGCCGATCGCGTTTGTCGGCCTGGCGGTACCCCATCTCACACGCCTCGTCATCAACAGCCATAACCACAAAATACTCATCCCTGCGGTAATGGCCGGCGGGGCAATACTGTTGCTGTTCTGCGATACGGTTTCCCAGCTGCCGGGAAGCACCCATGTATTGCCTGTCAATGCCCTGACAGCGCTGATAGGCGCCCCCGTGGTGATCTGGATCATTATCAGAAATAAAAAAATGCGCATCTGATGATCCCAAAGAACACATTATTGAGAACAGACAACCTGACCGTAGGTTACGTCCATAATCACCATCATCACCGGCTGTTTACGGCGCTGAACCTCTCCCTGAAAGGCGGCCAGATGGTCTGCTTTATGGGACCTAACGGTGCAGGAAAATCCTCGCTCCTGCGGACACTTGCAGGACTTCAACCGGCCCTGGGCGGCGGGATTTATATGCATCCCCCGGAGGCCACGGAAGCAGCATCACGCCAAATTGCCGTCGTGCTTACTGACCGGGTAAATACGATCAACCTGACGGTGGAAGAAATCGTCACCTTCGGAAGGTATCCCTACCTTGGATGGAACATCCGTCTCACCGACACCGACAAGCAAATCGTCAGGGAAGCAATCGACCGGATACACCTCGGGCCGCTGTTGAAGAAAAGATTGTACGAACTAAGTGACGGACAATTGCAGCTGGTCATGATCGCCCGGGCGCTGGCGCAGGATACACCCGTCATACTGCTGGATGAACCTACGGCACACCTCGACCTGAATAATCGTGTAGAGATCATGAACGTACTGCGCGATCTGACACGGACGACCAACAAGGCAATTCTCCTGGCAACACATGAACTCGACCTCGCTTTACAGACCGCGGATATCATCTGGCTGACAGGAAAACAGGAGAACATACTTACCGGGTTTCCCGAAGACCTCGTGTTAAATGGGGCTTTCGACACGATCTTTGAATTTAAAGGCTTTGACCTCAAGAGTGGGAAAGTGCTGCATCACCCCTTCCGGGATACGAACGTCCAGCTCACTGGCGAAGGTCCGGCCTACCTCTGGACGAAAAATGCGCTTGAAAGACATGGCTTCGGAGTAACCCATGAAAACCAGGAGGTTTCCGTTACGCTCGTTCAAACCTTGACCGGACTGCAATGGAGCGTGAGGAAAAAAAATTTCCATGAAGAAGCCGACTCGATCGAAAATTTGATGAAATTATTATAACAAACGATTGCGGAAAACGCCCGTATGTTTTTAGCGCTTTTTCCCTTATCCGAATTGGCATGCGTTTGTTAGTTTGCAAATTATAATCAACAAAACCAGGAACTACCTCCCATGTTTAATATAGCTGAACTCTTCCCTTACCAGTTTGATCCCAAGTATTCAAAGCCTGTAGCGTACTTCTCTATGGAATTTGCCGTGGACCAACCCTTAAAGACCTACAGCGGCGGCTTGGGCTTCCTTGCAGGATCGCACCTTCGCAGCGCCTATGAACTGAAGCAAAACATGATCGGCATCGGCATCCTCTGGAAAAAAGGATACTACGATCAGGAGCGTAATCAGGACCAGACGTTAAAAGTAAACTTTCGCGATAAAGAATATTTCTATCTCACCGATACCAAGATCGTATTCCCCATTACCATCCATGGTGCACGCGTGTACGTAAAAGCTTATCTTCTAAAACCGGAGGTATTCAATACCGTTCCGCTCTTCCTGCTTACGACCGACATCCCTGAAAACGATTATCTGGCGCAGACGATCAGTCACCGCCTGTACGATCCGAACGAGACCACCCGCATCGCGCAGTCTATCCTGCTGGGGGCCGGTGGAGCGAAACTTCTCGACGTACTCCAGCGCCAGACGGATATCTATCACATGAATGAAGGTCACGCACTTCCATTGTGCTTTTATCTGCTTGATAAATTCAAAGACATTAATGAAGTTAAGAAACGTGTTGTCTTCACCACGCACACCCCTGAAAAGGCGGGTAATGAAGAGCACAGTATTCCCCTTCTCAACAACATGAGCTTCTTCAACGGTATGACTACACGTCAAGTTGAAGAACATGTGGCGCCGGAAAACGGGATCCTGAACTATACCCTGACAGCCCTGCGTATGGCAAAGATCGCCAATGGCGTATCACAGCTGCACGGAGAAGTGTCACGCCGCATGTGGAACGGGTACAAAGGCATCTGCGAGATCACTGCCATCACGAACGCCCAGAACAAAACATACTGGCAGGATACTGAACTGGAACAGGCCCTGCGCCAGAATAACAATGAAGCGCTGACCAAACGGAAAAAGGCTTTGAAGAACAAACTTTTCAAAACCGTTGCCAACCAGACCGGAAAGTTGTTTGATGAAAATGTACTCACCATCGTTTGGGCAAGACGTTTTGCAGCGTATAAGAGAGCGAACCTGATCTTAGCGGACTTCAACCGGTTCCTCAAAATCGCGACCAACAAGAAATTTCCCATACAGATCATCTGGGCCGGAAAACCTTATCCTGAAGATTTCGGAGCCATCAACATTTTTAACGAGATCTATTGGAAGACCAAGGATCTCCCGAATTGCACGGTAGTGACAGGATACGAACTTTGGTTGTCTGGCCACCTGAAAAAAGGATCTGACGTGTGGCTGAACAATCCGAAATTGTATCATGAAGCTTCCGGAACATCAGGCATGACCGCCGCGATGAATGGATCCATCAACCTTTCCATTCCGGACGGATGGGTGCCTGAATTTGCACGTGATCAACAGAACGCGTTCATCATCCAGCCTGCGGCTGACCACCTGCCTCCTGAAGAAAAGGACAGGATCGAGGCACAGCACCTGCTGGACCTTCTCGAAAATGTGATCATCCCTACCTATTATGAAAGACCGGACCAATGGTTGAAGATCATGAAGACAGGCATGCAGGATGTTACACCTTTCTTTGATTCAGGAAGAATGGCGGACGAGTATTATCAGAAGCTCTATCACCACAAGGCTGCCGAAAGTGAGTCGGTCGACCGCGACAGTAATCAGTTCGCCGCCTAAGTAAAGCCATACATAAAAAGACTGCGGTTCCTTTTAGACAAAGGGATCGCAGTTTTTTTTATAACTTGTTTTCTCAAAACGATGCAGGTAAAGCGGAGCTCCGTAAGTATATGAAACATGTCGTGATCATTGGAAATGGTGTCTCGGGCATCACCGCAGCAAGGCATATCAGAAAACAGTGCGGTGATAAGATCACCGTCATCTCCGCAGAGACACCCTACTTCTTCTCACGCACGGCCCTGATGTATGTTTATATGGGGCACCTCACCTTTGAAAACACAAAGCCCTATGAGGACGGGTTCTGGAAAAAGAACCGCATTGATCTTGTGAGCGATCGTGCGGAAAAAATCAATACCGGCCAAAAAACCGTTGTCCTCACCTCCGGCGCAAGCATATCTTACGATACATTGATCGTAGCCTCAGGATCGCGGTCGAATTTTCCCGGCATTCCCGGTGAGCGGCTCGAAGGCGTCCAGGCGCTCTACAGTTACCAGGACTTAATCAAAATGGAATCCAACACGCGCGGCATCAGGAAAGCGATCGTGGCTGGAGGAGGATTGATCGGTGTGGAGATGGCGGAAATGCTGCGGAGCCGCAATATCGGCGTCACCATGCTCGTACGTGAACCCGCATTCTGGAGTAACGTGCTGCCAATGCAGGAAGCACAGATGATCAGCCGGCACATCGTGTCGCATGGCGTCACGATAAAACATCTTGAAGAAGCAAGCGAAATCATTGCTGATCCCAATGGGCGGGTGAAAGGAGTCCGAACAAAAAAGGGAGAAGAAATCAATTGTGATTTCGCCGGCGTTACCATCGGCGTACATCCCAATGTCGACTGGATGAAGGATAGTGGCATCGACTTGAATCGGGGTATCCTCGTCAATGAATTTCTTGAAACGAACGCTCCCGATGTATACGCGATTGGCGACTGTGTCGAACGGATGTACTCGCTTGAAGGAAGAAAAAATATTGAACAGGTGTGGTACACAGCACGGATGATGGGCGAAGTAGTCGCCCAAACCGTCTGCGGAAAGAAAACACGGTATGAACCGGGACCATGGTTTAACTCGGCAAAATTTTTCGACATCGAATTTCAGTCCTACGGACATGTCAGCAACGCGCTCGGCGAGCATGAAGCAGAACTGTACTGGGAACACCGCTCGGCACGAAAAGCCCTGCACATTGTCTGGAATAAAAAGACCAGCGAATTCCATGGCATTAATTCATTTGGCATCCGGCTGCGCCACGATCACTTTGACAGATGGCTCAGGGAGAAACGGCCGGTGGATTTTATAATGGAGCATTTACACGAAGCGAACTTCGATCCCGAGTTTTCCGAAAGACATGAAGACGAGATACGCGAAGCGTTCATGTTCATAACTTAATGTGAAAGCCAGATTGATCTCAACCGACAGCCAAGAGCCAACTTAAATTCTAATGACTGACAGAGGAACACACAGATGAAAGCACTCAAAATAACCGGCCTCATCGTTTTTATAACAGGGTTCACTATTTTCAATGTCTCGACTTTTTGGGCCGATTACAGGCTGACGCCGGAGATCGTTAAAGAGAAGATCAATGATCCGGAAAAGCTCACCCTTTTCACCAAACACGCCTCGCCCGTCATAGACAGGAATTTCACTTCGAACCATGCTTTCGTCGCAGCGCTCGGAGATGTTTTTGAGCTGGCCAATCAGGAGCAACTGGAGCGATACACCATCACGGAGGCTGAAATTCAACAAATCCTCCAAAGAAGTAACAATAACTTTACGACGCCTGTTCTCGATTCTGTATTCAGAACCT
Organism: Chryseosolibacter sp.; assembly: GCA_049791675.1. GTDB lineage: Bacteria > Bacteroidota > Bacteroidia > Cytophagales > Cyclobacteriaceae > Chryseosolibacter. The sequence continues at coordinate 60,766 of JBARAD010000204.1, read as the reverse complement.
CCAACGAAGTGGCTGCATTCAAGAACAGGGCCTTCCGGGATTTCAATGACATCGGCGAAGGAGAATCGTTCCAGTCAACCGACGTGTTCCGGTCACGGCTGCAGGGTGTGGCCGAAAAGATCGGTAAGTACGGCATCGTCAGCAAAGTGGGTTTTGACCGCTACGCGATTAAAGACCTGAAGTACATGCTCACCAAGACCGCTGCGGCAAGCCCGGTCAAAAACAATCCGATCCTTTTTCTGTTCCTCACGTACGGGTTATGCGTCATCGGGGCGATGCTCTACATATTGCCCAAGGCTGGGGAGGAGAAGGGCATTAAAAATAACCGCGTCTTCTTTAATCCGATGAAAAACAGAGGATGGCTCGGAATCCTCACCGGCACCTGGCTGATAATATTCTATATACTCCTGTATTTCTATGCAGAGTATATGACCAACTGGGTGCTCATGGTTGATCCCGTGAGCCATTCGATCAACGGGCATGAAGCCGGGAAATTTTTTCTCTATGGGTTCATCTATACCCTTTGCATTCTGGTGATGGGCGTCCGCTTCATCATTCATTACAGGCATAGCAAGTATCAGGTGCTACGGACAATTTCAGTGATGTTCTTTCAGACAGCATTTGCATTCTTAATTCCGGAAATTCTCATCCGTCTGAACAAACCATATTATGATTTCAAGAATATCTGGCCACTGGACTATAGCTTTTTCTTTGACTACCGCCTGGCCGAAATGTTGGAACACGGCACCCTTGGCATCTTTATGCTGGGATGGGGACTGGCGCTGATCATCGTTGGGGTACCAGTACTGGTATATTTTTTCGGGAAGCGGTGGTATTGCTCCTGGGTGTGCGGCTGCGGCGGCCTGGCCGAAACGTTCGGAGATCCGTACAGGCAGCTTTCACAAAAGTCACTGAAGTCCTGGAAGACAGAAAGATGGATGGTGCATGGCGTCCTGGGGTTTGCCATCGTGATGACCATCGGTGTATTGTATACGTGGTTTACACAATCTTCCCGGTTTCTATTCATCGATACATATACTTTGCGCGAGATTTACGGTGTGTATATCGGCGCGGGCTTCGCCGGCGTGATCGGAACAGGGTTTTATCCGCTGATGGGCAACAGGGTCTGGTGCCGGTATGGATGTCCGCTCGCAGCCTATCTCGGCATCGTTCAGAGATTTAAATCACGGTTCAGGATCACAACCAATGGAGGTCAATGCATATCCTGCGGTAACTGCTCTACCTATTGCGAGATGGGCATCGACGTACGATGGTATGCCCAGCGCGGCCAGAATGTCGTCCGCGCCTCCTGCGTTGGCTGCGGTATTTGTTCGGCGGTGTGTCCGCGCGGCGTCCTGAACCTGGAGGTAAAGGATGAAGAAGGCAGATTTGGAAAACCTGTTCTGGTTGGCAACAACCACGTTACAATTAAGGATTAATTAATTCCGGATGTCATAACCGGTCAGAAGGATTAGTTTAGTTGACCTGAGGCGAAATTATTTTAACAAACATCTGCTCTGTTGAAACCACGCATACATGTGATCATACCGGCCTTCAATGAGGAAAAAAGCATCGGTAAGGTCATACAAGAAATTCCCGCAGATATTATCAGCGAAGTGATCGTGGTGAACAATGCTTCTACCGACCGTACCGCTTCACTGGCTGGAGAGGCCGGGGCTACCGTACTTCATGAACCGCGACGGGGATATGGATATGCGTGCTTGAAAGGTATCGCTTATTGCCGGGACCATATTGCTCCGCCGGACGTGCTGGTATTCCTCGACGGGGATCATTCAGATTACCCGGAAGAAACACCGAACCTTGTTGAACCCATTCTTCAGAACAGGGCCGATCTGGTCATTGGATCACGGACTTTGGGAAGGCGGGAAAAGGGTTCCATTACCATTCAGCAAATTTTTGGGAATTGGCTGGCAACAAACCTGATTAAGTTATTCTTTCGTGAATCTTTTACCGATCTCGGCCCTTTCAGGGCCATCCGGTTTGCATCACTGCTTGCGCTGGAGATGCAGGATAAAACCTATGGATGGACTGTGGAGATGCAGATAAAAAGCGCGAAGCAAAAACTACGCAGCATGGAAGTACCGGTTAATTACCGGAAGCGCATCGGCGTTTCAAAAGTTTCAGGAACAGTGAAAGGCACCGTATTCGCCGGCTTTAAAATTTTATACACCATCTTCAGGCATTTATAAGTAACGACATGACGGAATGGATCATTGCTATATCGTACACACTCAGCTTAGGCTACCTTTTCCTGTTCAGCATTGGTCAATTGCACCTGACATATATCTACCGCAAAAAACGAACGATAACGACATTACCTCAGGTTGACTTTGAGCCGCGCGTAACCATTCAGTTGCCGATCTACAATGAAAAATATGTGGTCGAAAGACTGATCGAAGCAGTGGCTGCGTTAGACTATCCAAAAGAAAAACTTGAGATACAGGTAATCGACGATTCAACGGATGAAACGTCGGGCATCATCTACCAGAGACTGGAGTGGCTGAAAACATCTGGCCTCGATATGAAACATATTCACCGCGCAAACCGCGCAGGGTATAAGGCGGGCGCGCTGAAAGATGGGCTTCAGGCAGCCAATGGAGACTTTATTGTGATCTTTGATTCAGACTTTATTCCGAATCCGGACTTCCTGAAAAAAACACTCCCGCATTTTACCGATCGCGCTATCGGCGTGGTGCAAACCCGTTGGGGGCACATCAACAAAGATTATTCACTCATCACACAGTTACAGGCCTTCGGGCTCGATGCACATTTTTCAATTGAACAATCCGCCCGTAGCCAGGCCGGAAGCTTTATTAATTTTAACGGCACCTGTGGTGTGTGGCGAAAGGAATGTATCCTGGACGCAGGAGGATGGAGCGCCGACACGCTGACCGAAGATCTCGACCTGAGCTACCGCGCGCAGCTCAAAGGCTGGAAATTCCTCTACCTGGAAGATGTGGTGACTCCCGGCGAATTACCGGTCGTGATGCCTGTCATTAAACTTCAACAATACCGATGGAACAAAGGGGGTGCAGAGACAGCACGCAAACTGATTGGACGACTGATGAAGTCAAAGCTTTCCATTGTTCAAAAGCTCCACGGTTTCCTCCATCTTTTCAACAGCTCGGTATTTGTGGCACTGCTCATGGCTGCAGTCCTGAGCCTGCCCATGCTGAATATTAAAAACACAGATCCACGGATCCATTTTCTGTTCAGCCTGGGCGGTGTGTTTCTGATCGGATTTTTGTCCGTAGCAGTTTTTTACTGGACGTCGACGCAACGCTTCTATACCCACCCCTTTAAAAAATTCATCGTCCTCTTTCCTGCTTTTCTCATTATCTCCATGGGACTTTCGCTACACAATGGACTTGCCGTGATCGAAGGATGGCTTGGCATCAAGACCCCTTTTATGCGCACGCCCAAGTTTAATATTGTCGGCAAGCGCGACACATGGGTCAACAACACATACCTGAATTCAAACCTGAACATGATCACCGTCATGGAGGGTTTCCTCTCGGTGTGTTTTATCTTCGCCATCGTCAGGGCTATTCAGACGAATGACACAAGCCTCGTGGTCTTTCACGTCATGCTTGCGCTCGGCTTCGGTACCGTATTCCTGCTTTCTCTAAAACCCTGGGCAAATGCTTAGACAGCGGCCTGTATATTATTTTTACTTCACTTCCTCATTAGTTTTATATTTAGTCGTTGGTTATGGCATTGACCGCCATAATACATTGCCTTTGTTCGCCGCATACTTCGCGCTGTTTATTCTTTTCACACTAGTCGTAAGAAAAACCACTACAGCATCGGATCAGCAATTGACATTCTGGATAACAGCATCGGTTATCTTTCGTGCACTGCTCTTGTTTTCCGTCCCGGCGCTGTCGGATGATTTTTACCGCTTTATCTGGGACGGAAGACTCCTCGCAGGAGGCTATCATCCTTTTTCGGAAGTCCCCGCCTACTACATCCGGCATCCGGATAATATTCCTGGCATCGACAGTGAACTGTTCCATAAACTCAATGCCAAAGAGACCTATACGAGCTATCCGTCATTTGCTCAATTGATCTTCTGGATATCCGTTAAGTTATCCGCCGGCTCCATCTATGGAAGTATGGTTGTAATGAAATTTATCATCTTCCTTTTCGAATTGGCTACGCTTTGGATCATGCCGCGGCTATTTCGTGACTTTAATGTGCGACGGGCAAACATCCTGCTTTACAGTCTGAATCCGCTCGTCATCCTCGAGCTCACCGGCAACCTGCATTTTGAGGGGATAATGATCTTCTTCCTATTGCTTGCCATTCACGCGCTGACGCGGCAGCAATTTCTGGTTTCGTCCGCTTTGTATGCGCTATCCATCTGCACCAAATTGATCCCCATTCTTTTTCTACCGCTTTTCGTTCGACATCTTGGATGGAAGAAAGCGACCACCTACTGGATATCAACAGGCGTGATGGTAGTACTCCTGTTTCTGCCGTTGTTGAATATGGATATCGTTAGGGGACTCTCGACGAGCCTGGGATACTATTTCCAGCGATTCGAATTCAATGCCAGCGTTTACTATATTGTCAGAGCCTTTGGATATCTCATCTTTGGCTTCAACATTATTCAATTCGCAGGACCATTGCTCGCGCTGGCGGCGACCATGATCATACTCAGAATATCCTTCCGGAATTTACCATCGCAGTTTGCCGGACAAATCGATAAAAATCTTTTTGACGGTATGCTGTGGTGCCTCTTGGTCTATTTTCTCTCCACCGCCATATTGCATCCGTGGTACATCATCACCTTGTTGGCGATTTCGCTCTTCACGCCTTACCGGTTTCCGGTAGTTTGGACAGGCGCCATATTCCTGACCTATGCAGGATACACCGGGAATGGGTTCCGGGAAAATCTTTTCCTGGTAGCACTGGAGTACATCGTCGTCATTGCTTATGTTCTTTATGAAACTGTATGGACCAACCGAAAAAGTCACTCCTGATAATTTTCTATCGCAATCCGGAACCTGGAAAAGTAAAAACCCGGCTCGCTGCCACGCTCGGCAATGAGAAGGCGCTTGAAGTGTTTGTGAAATTATCATTGCATATCAGAGACATCACCCAAAACCTTGACGTCGACAAGATGGTTTTTTATTCCGATATCCTTCAGAAAGGTGACATCTGGACGGATAGCCAATATTTCAAAGCCTTGCAGCACGGCGATGATCTTGGAATAAGAATGGAAAGTGCCTTCGCGGAAGGATTTAATGCGGGCTATTCGTCAATTTGCATCATTGGAACAGACTGCTTTGAACTGACAAAAGAAGTGGTTGCCCGCGGGGTTGAGTCGCTGCAATCGGTCGATGCAGTGATCGGCCCCGCACGGGATGGAGGATATTATTTACTGGGGATGAACAAACTTCATCGGGAAGTCTTCCGGAACAAACAATGGAGCACTGAAACTGTTTTCCGGAACACGATCGCGGATTTTGATTTCCTCGGATTAAAGTACATTGCACTTCCGGTCCTAAGCGACGTGGATATTGAAGAAGACCTTCCTCCTGAGTTACGATAGAACATCTTTGACAGCACCCTTTTTTATTTTACAAACAAAGAAAAACGAGCATGCCTGAAATGACGCTTAGCGAAATCTGGATCTATCCCATCAAATCACTGGGCGGAATACGCCTCCACAATGCGACGGTGTACGGTAAGGGCCTGCAGTATGACCGGCGCTGGATGTTGGTCGACCAGGCTGGCGTTGCCATGACGCAACGCGAGTACCCGGATATGGCGCTTTTCAAACCTGCTGTCGACGGCGAAAAAATCTCCATCACTTTCAGAAGGGGCGACAAAATAATTGCAACCAACAGCTTCGACATTGGCACCTGCCAGACAGGCAAAGAAATAAAAGGCACGGTCTGGGGAGACCACGTCAGCGTCCAGGAAGTGGACACCCAACTCAGTGATTGGTTCACACACCATCTGAAGACTCCCTGCAGACTGGTTGCGTTTCCCGAACCCAATGCCCGACCCGTTGACCCAAACTACAGCATTAACAGCGAACACGTGAGCCTGGCAGATTCCTATCCATTTCTCGTGATTGGCCAGGGCTCGTTGAATGATCTCAATACAAGACTGGCAGCGCCAGTGCCCATGAACCGCTTCCGCCCGAATTTTGTATTTACCGGCGGAGCCCCCTTTGCGGAGGATCACTGGAGAGATTTATCCATCGGCGGAATCCGGTTTATCGCAGTGAAGAAAAGTGCCCGGTGTGCGCTCACAACCGTCAACCAGGATACGGCAGAAAAAGGCGCTGAACCCCTGCGAACACTCTCGGCCTACCGTAAAGTCGGCAACAAAGTGTTTTTCGGCCAAAACCTCGTCGCACTGAACGAAGGAATCCTTACCGTCGGAGATGCCTTAATTCCCGGTTAAAAAGACTTGCTCCCTGCCACATCTCTGCACACATTTGCACCATGACGTTCCTGTACCTTAAAGCCGTTCACATCATCTTCATTGTCACGTGGTTTGCCGGACTCTTCTACATGCCACGTCTGTTCGTCTACATCGTTGAGTCACATCAAAAAAGCGAACCTGAAAAGTCGATCCTGTTAAGGCAGCTGAATATGATGGCATCGCGGCTTTGGTATGGCATTACCTGGCCATCGGCAATAATTACCCTGGGTCTGGGCACAGCCATGCTCGTTCACCAGCCTGAGTGGTTGCAGTCGGGTTTTATGCACATAAAATTAACGCTTGTTCTTTTTCTCTACGGCTATCACTTTTCACTTCAATATTTGTTTAACCAGTTCAGGAAGGGTCTTGTGCCTTATTCGTCGCAGCAGATGCGTTTATGGAATGAGGTCGCTACCCTGTTCCTGATCAGTATCGTGTTTATCATTGTGCTGAAAAATGCATTGAGCATGGTGTGGGGATTGGCCGGGCTTCTGGCAGTAACCCTGTTAATCCTCGCAGGAATGGCTATATATAAGAGATACCGCAAACATAAATAACTCAAAATGATCAGATCCTTAAAACACATACATGCAGGAAACCAGGGCTTCGGACTTTCCGTTGCTTTGTTGATTGCTTCAACCCTTTTCGTCTCATCCTGTATTGAACAAAAAAAGGAAGAGAAGCTACCCATCTTCGGGGAGAAGGAAGTCACGGCAACTGACACGATCTTTCACACCATCGGAAAGTTCCGGCTTGTGAATCAGGACAGCACCATCGTGACAAATAAGACCCTTGAAAACAAGATCTATGTCGCGGACTTCTTCTTCACCTCCTGTCGCACGATATGCCCGCTGATGAAAACACAAATGATGCGCGTATATGAGGTCGTCGAAAGTGATCCGGAAGTGTTACTGGTATCACACACCATCGATCCGGAATACGATACGGTGGGCCTATTACACGACTATGCTGAACGCCTTGGCGTGAAAAGTGAGAAGTGGCACTTCCTCACCGGGCAAAAAGATTCCATATACTACCTCGCACAAACCAGTTACTTCGCCACGGCGATGGAAGCCGAAGCAGAACCTGACGGCTTCATCCACAGCGGTGCATTTTTGTTGATCGATAAGAAAGGCCGCATCCGCGGGAAATACGATGGCACAAAAGAAGAAGATGTGAACAAACTACTGAAAGATATCGAAATCCTTAAAAAGCAAGGGTGAGTATTAGACATCGCGAATGCCTTCATCGCCTCGCCGGCGATCTCAACTCCCCCTGCAGATAGCCGATCACTGCTTCCGTCAGATCTTTTTCTACAGCAGGCGTGAATGGTGAAACGCCTGGCTCATATCCTCCTTCCTCCCAAGCAGAGGCTGCTGGCAAATAGCCAAGCGACCCATTCGTATACCCAAAGTAAAAGGTGAAGGGGAATGGGGAGCGTTCCCGTACCAGGTTTGAGATTTCACAGAACATCTCCACCGGGGCACTCCAGATTGCAATCTCATCATTGATTTTTAGAAAGCGTATCGGAAGCTTCACCATGTTGATTCCGGAAGAAGTAGTGCGTGTATACTTTGCCAGGTCGGGTGACCAGCCGAGTTCAGGTCTGCGCGGGGTTTCCACCGTTAAGGAACGAACGACGAGTGTAATATTTTCCAACGAAGCGATAACATTTTTATTTGCGTCAATGATTTTATCACCTAAGAGTACGCAGAATTCACGCAGGTGTCCGGCCCGCTCGTTGGGGTACACGCTGTAGATGGGAGCAAGATTTCCAGCCGCGCCATTGATAAAAAGCACAGGCGCGCCGATCTTCTGTTCCACATAAGCGGAAACTACGCCTGGCGCGTCACCGCTGATCTTCTGATTATCCTGCCCAAGCACAGTGCCATGGATGGGATAGTTCGCGATCAGTGCCAGGGGACTTCCATCCTCTTTATCGATCCGAAGAACGCCGATCCTGCGATCCACTTCGCCGTCGGGATTCAACCCTAATGATGCTTTTCCATCGACATCAATGGCGCGTCGGTTGATGTTTGCCTGAGAGAACCCCCAGCCAACACCCAGACGCGCCGGTTGCAGCCTGCTCCGCGCTTCAAGGATCCCGGCAATCAGTTCCCTTTCTAACATTGCCGTATAGGCCGTATCAATATCATGCTTTGCAGCAAGCTGGCTCCGGTTCGACATGGAAGGAAAAGGTATCCCCTGAAAATGGGCAGCCACTTCCGGCGCCGAGTGAGTATGGGTTGCCGACCACCAGACATTCAGGGGATCGATGCCGTGCTTCGTCTGCAGAATGGATGTCACCCGGTCATATTCGGGGGACGGGATTCCAATTACGTCGGACGATATAAGAAAGAACTGCGTTTTTCCATCATCGAGCGCAACAATCCGATGATAGAGGGGATCAAGAACGCTGTTGGATTGCCGCGGATTATAGCCCCTCAGCCACTGCGGGTTTTGTGGTGTGATGTCTGCTTTTACCACCGCCGCGCGAAAGCGGGCCTTTGTGTTTTCCTGTGCAACAGTGACATTGCTGACCAGTACGATCAGAATTATGCTTACAAAATGCTTCATCATGAAAGTTCTTATGAGTAAGTGCTTATTTTCGTTTTCGGGATGTGATCCGGTAGTCGTTGTGAGGGCCTCCCATAATTTTACCAAATAAAAAGTAAAAGTGAAAACCGCAGATCAAAAAGGCTTACCGCCCGAAACAGGGAATACCGGGAATAAGAACTTCGTCACGTGCTCATGAAAGATCTTTTGTTAAACAAATTCACGCCGATGATCGCAGCTGCTTTTTGCCTGTTGGCTGCCGGATGCAAAACAAAGTCTTCACCTAAGTTCGATCAATACTACGTGCAGGGACAAAAACTTTACGAAAAACACTGCATTAATTGCCATCAGAAGAATGGAAGCGGGCTCGGAAGAGTTTATCCGCCGTTGGATACCTCTGACTATATGGAGAAGAATTTCGGTGAGGTGATCTGTTTAATCAGGTACGGCAAGACAGGAGAACTCTTCGTCAATGGCCAACAGTATAATCAGCCCATGCAGGGTATCAGTAATCTGTCAGATCTTGAGGTCGCAGAAATAGCAACCTACATCTACAACACGTGGACGCATCACCGTGGGATTGTTGAAGTAAAGAGCGCCGCGCAAATATTGGAGTCCTGCGGCAATGACTAAAAGTATCTTAACCTCAACATTTGTCGCACCGTAGTGTTTTGAATGAAGACCCGGGCTTTCTCAAAGGAAGGCGGTCCGAACATGCCCATCGCATTGTTGCCAAAAGCAAAACCTTCTTTCGGAATACCCAATGCATTCGTGTCCAGCTTTCCGTTCCCGTTGCGGTCATGAAAAACGCTGACGGCATAATCACCCGGCGGAAGATCTTCAAAGACCACTTTCGCAGAATCGGCGGACAGCACGACAACCTTTCCGTCAATGGCCTCCTTTAAGAAATGATGAGGCTCATTAAACAACCCAATCCGAAGCGAGCCTTCGCGATCTGTAAAACCCGTTACTGTCACTTCAATATCCCCCTGCCCCTGGGACGCAGTGATCGTTAACAAGACAATCAGGAATGCGGGCGCGACTTTCATTGTTCGATTTGGCTGGATTTTCGAAACACGCAACCAGCAATTTCAGGATGCCAGCTGAAGCTTGTTTGAATTCTTAACACGCTTTTGACAAAATTGTTAACGGCTGAATGCTTTATGTAAAAAATAATGTCATTAAACTGTCGCTTCGCCGCAGGTTTGCGTATTAGAAAGTGCGCAACGGTTGAAATTTTCGGTTTTTTGGTACATTTTGTGATGGATGCAGTGCCTCACGTCACTTTCTGTTATAATTGCTTTAAATATTCAAACATGAGAAACAGATCCCTGCTGATCGCCTTCGTCCTTTCAAATATCAGCTTCCTTTCGGTCGCACAAAAGCAAAAATTTGACCTTAAATCCAGCGTGGCACGGGGTCAGGAAATTTACATCGCGCAATGTATGTCATGCCACATGGAAAATGGAGAAGGGATCGAGGACGTGTACCCTCCCCTGGCGAAGTCCGATTACCTGATGGCTGACAAAAACCGGTCAATTCAAAATGTGATCCACGGACTTTCAGGCGAGATCGTAGTCAATGGTAAACCCTACAATACGGAAATGACCGCCTTCGACTTATCTGATGAGCAGGTGAGTGACGTGCTGAACTACATACGAAATTCATGGGGCAATAAAGGCAAGGCCGTCACAACCGGCGATGTCGCTGCCGCCCGGAAGTAGTAGGAGATTCCCCAAAAATCACTTAAAGCTTTAAATTCCCTCCGGTGTTGACTAAATTTCACTATACATTCGGAATATGAAAGAACAGAAAGCCATCGTTGATGCTTTCCGCAAGACGGATCTGACGACGCGGAAAGTTGCCATTGCCACAGTCGTAAAGGTGCGCGGTTCCTCATACCGCAGCCCTGGTGCACGGATGCTGATTACGGACGATGGCAAATGGGTCGGGTCGATCAGCGGAGGGTGCCTGGAGGGCGACGCCCTGCGCAAGGCCCGGAAGGTGATGACCGAAAGAATACCGGTCATGGTCACGTATGACACCAGTGAAGACAGCAATCAGAATCTTGGAATAGGACTGGGCTGCAATGGCATTATCGATGTACTGATCGAACCCGTTATCCGCGATGATGAAAGAAATCCCGTCAGTCTTTTTGAACGACTCTTATCACGCCAGGAGCCAGTGGCGCTCGCAACGGTTTATTCAAACACGGTCCACCAGAGTGAGAAGCTTCTGATAACATCGAACAGGGAAGTATTGATTCCTTTTTCTAACCCGGAATTGACAAGCCTTGTAAAGCCTGACCTTGAAAAGATCTTTGAAACAAGAAGGTCTGAGGCGAGAACCTTCACATTTGAAGGCACCTCCCTGGAAGTTTTCGTAGAACTCATCCAGCCTTCCATTTCCATGATGATATTCGGTGGCGGTTTCGACGCGCGGCCTGTCAGCAACCTTGCAAATTCTTTGGGCTGGGGTGTGACGGTTACAGATGAATGCGTTGCGCATATAGCGCCCGTGTTTTTTCCCACCGCCGACAAGCTGTCGCTTTGCCAGCGGGAGTATATAGACCGTGATTTTAAGATCACCCCATTCACGGCATGTGTGCTGATGTCTCATAATTATGAATATGACCGTGATGTATTAAAGAAACTTATCGCATCGCCTACACCCTATATTGGCATACTCGGTCCGAGAAAACGATTTGACAAGATGCTGGTGGAGTTTGAAGCCGAAGGTCTACGCCTATCGCCGGATGACTTACACCGCATCCATTCACCTATCGGTCTGGATATTGGCGCGGAAGCTCCTGATGAGATTGCGCTGAGCATTGTCTCGGAAATACAGGGAAAATTTGCAAACCGTTCTGGCGGATTTTTGAAATACCGTAGCGCACCCATCCATCAGCGGGATGCAGAAAATGACCAGGTCTTTAAACAGGTTTACCTCGACGGGGGTACCCAGACCAGATCTGTAAATCAATAACCTGTCCCGATTTGTGACGCAAAAAAGATGATCCCGGCAGCCATCATTTTAGCAGCAGGAGCTTCCTCACGAATGGGGCGGTCAAAACAAATGCTCGACGTCAAAGGTGAAAAGCTTTTGGTGAAGACTATTCAGACTGTTTTGCGCGCCGGACTCTCGCCGGTCATCATCGTCTTGGGATCTGACGTTGACGGGCACCGAAAACTCATTCGGGATCTGCCCGTGACGATTGTACACAACCCCCATTGGCAAAGCGGAATGGGGAGTACCATTAAGGCAGGTCTTCAACAGTTAACGTCCAAACACCCTTCCCCTGAAGCTGTCGTTATCGCAGTTTGCGATCAGCCACTATTATCCGCAGAGACTATTTCAAATCTCATCAGCCAACATGAAGAAACCGGGAAGCCTGTCATCGCTTCCGGATATTCAGGCGCGCCAGGCGTCCCTGTTCTCTTTCACCGAACTTATTTTGAAAAACTTCAAAACCTTCCCGACGATACAGGGGCAAAGAAGATCATCCTTCAGAACCTTGCTGATGTTTCCGTAGTACCGTTCCCCGGTGGAGAAATCGATCTTGATACGCCTGAGGACTATAATACCTTTGTCGGAAGCGCCTAAAGAGGCTACAGCGCCGCCCCAAAAAACAAAAAGCCATCCAGTAAACTGAATGGCTTAATAGTCTCTAAAATCAAATCGTTACACTTTGATCTCCACATCCACTCCGCTGGGAAGTTCGAGTTTCATCAAAGCATCAACAGTCTTTGCGCTGTTGCTGTAAATATCCACCAGCCTCTTATAAGTACAAAGCTGGAACTGCTCGCGCGATTTCTTGTTCACGTGCGGCGACCGAAGCACGGTAAATTTCTCCTTCTCAGTAGGGAGAGGGATGGGTCCGCTTACAACGGCACCGGTGGCTTTCACCGCTCTTACTATCTTCTCTGAAGATTTGTCCACAAGGTTGTGGTCGTAAGACTTCAATTTAATTCTGATCTTTTGATTCATAATTTCGCGCGTTAAGGATATCGTCTAAATCCTGTTTATTTATTGTCCTGTTAATCTATTCTGGCCTTATCTGGCTACAGTGGTACCTTTAACATCTTCAATTACCTTGTCAGCAAGGTTCCTGGGAACCGCTGCATAATGAGAGAAAGTAAGCGATGCAGAAGCACGTCCGGAAGTGATGGTACGGAGATCCGTTACATAACCGAACAATTCTGACAGCGGCACATCCGCCTTAATTACCTGAGCACCTGCCCTGGTGTCCATTCCTTTCAACGCACCTCTTCTTCTGTTCAGGTCGCCCGTCACAGAACCAGTGTACTCATCGGGGGACAGTACTTCAACTGACATGATAGGCTCAAGCAATTGAGGAGCAGCTTTGGCGGCAGCTTCTTTGAAGCCCAGGCGCGCAGCAAGTTCAAATGACAGCGCATCGGAGTCAACATCATGGTAAGAACCGTGGAACAGTCTGACCTTCATTGAGTCGATAGGGTAGCCTGCCAATGGACCGTTGACCATAGCCTGCTGGAATCCTTTTTGAATCGCCGGAACAAATTCGCGGGGAATCACACCACCAACGATATCATTGACGAATTCCAAACCTTCTTTTCCATCTTCACGGGGAGCAAGCTCGAACACAATGTCCGCGAATTTACCGCGACCACCTGTTTGCTTCTTGTAAACCTCCTTGTGTTCAATGCTCTTCGTAAGCGCTTCCTTGTAAGCAACCTGGGGCGCACCCTGGTTGATCTCTACCTTGAATTCGCGCTTGAGGCGGTCGATGATAATCTCGAGGTGAAGTTCGCCCATACCGCGCAGGATCGTCTGACCGGTTTCCTGATCAGAGTTTACACGCAGGGTTGGATCTTCTTCCACCAGTTTACCGATGGCCATACCAAGTTTATCGGCGTCAGCCTGTTTCTTGGGCTCAATGGCATAACCAATAACGGGCTCAGGAAACACCATTGATTCAAGGACTACCCTGCGTTTCTCATCGCAAAGTGTATCACCTGTTTTAATATCTTTAAAACCTACCACAGCACCAATATCTCCAGCTGTCAGCCTTTCGATCTGGTTCTGCTTGTTGGCGTGCATCTGGAAAACCCTGGAAATACGTTCCTTGGCTCCGGAGCGGGTATTGTATACATAAGAACCTGATTCAAGCACACCGGAATAGGCGCGGATGAAGCAAAGACGGCCTACGAACGGATCGGTCGCAATCTTGAAAGCCAACGCTGTAAAAGGCTCTTTTGCATCGGGCCTGATAATCACTTCTGCATCCGTGTCAGGATCATGTGCGATGATATTATCCTTATCGAGCGGTGACGGCAACAATTCCATCACATAGTCGAGCATGGTTTGTACACCTTTGTTTTTGAAAGATGACCCACAAACCATCGGAACGATCTTCATGTCGATGGTTGCCTTGCGCAATGCCGTGAGGATCTCAGCCTCAGTCATGCTTTCGGGATCATTGAAGAATTTCTCCATCAATGATTCATCGTATTCAGCAACGGCCTCAAGAAGTTTCTCCCTGTAGGTCGCAACATCAGCCTTCATTTCTTCAGGAATGGGAATTTCCTTATAGGTCATGCCCTTATCCTCTTCATTCCAGACGATGGCGCGGTTGTTCACCAGATCAACAACACCTTTAAAGTTTTCTTCGGCTCCGATGGGCAATTGCAGGGCAACGGCATTGCTGCCGAGCTTCTCTTTCACCTGCTTGCAAACATCGAGGAAGTCTGCTCCGGCACGGTCCATCTTATTAACGAAACCAATGCGGGCAACTTTATAATTATCAGCAAGGCGCCAGTTTGTCTCAGATTGGGGTTCTACACCGTCAACAGAACTGAATAGGAACACCAACCCGTCGAGAACGCGCAGGGAACGGTTCACTTCAACCGTAAAATCCACGTGACCCGGGGTATCGATGATATTGATGTGATAGTCGTGACCGCGATATTTCCAGGGAACTGTCGTAGCGGCAGAGGTAATGGTGATACCCCTTTCCTGCTCCTGTTCCATCCAGTCCATCGTGGCGGCACCTTCGTGCACTTCACCAATTTTATAGTTTACACCAGAATAGAACAGAATGCGCTCAGTGGTAGTCGTCTTACCCGCATCAATGTGGGCAGCAATACCAATGTTCCTGGTGAATTTTAAGTCTCTTGCCATTTATTTGTTGTGTACTTATTAGAATCTGAAATGAGAGAAAGCTTTGTTGGCTTCAGCCATTCTGTGGGTATCGTCTTTCTTCTTGATGGCAGCACCTTCACCCTTGGAAGCGGCGATGATCTCTGCAGCCAGCTTATCCATCATGGTCTTTTCTCCACGAGCCCTTGAATAGTCAATAAGCCACTTGATGCTCAGGTTTACTTTGCGCTCAGGTCTGATCTCCACAGGCACCTGGAAAGTAGCACCCCCGACACGGCGGCTTTTTACCTCCACAGCAGGCATGAGGTTATTCATGGCGCGTTTCCACACATCAAGACCGCTCTCATTGGTTTTCTTTTCAACCAGCTCGACTGCATCATAGAAGATAGTATAGGCAACACTTTTCTTGCCTTCTTCCATCAGGTAGTTTACAAACTTGGTCACCAGCGTATCCTGAAATTTAGGATCGGGCAGTAAGTATCTCTTTTTAGGTTTTGTCTTTCTCATGACTTCTCAAAAATTATTTTTTGCCTTTTGCTGCAGGCGCTGGGGCACCGGCCTTAGGTCTTTTTGCACCGTATTTGGACCTGCTCTGTTGACGTCCGTTCACGCCTGCGGTATCCAATGCTCCGCGGATGATGTGATAACGCACCCCGGGAAGGTCTTTAACCCTGCCTCCACGGATCAACACAATAGAGTGTTCCTGAAGATTGTGGCCCTCACCCGGAATATAAGCGTTCACTTCTTTTCCGTTGGTTAACCTCACCCTGGCGACTTTACGCATGGCAGAGTTCGGCTTTTTGGGCGTTGTTGTGTACACACGGGTGCATACACCCCTGCGTTGAGGGCAGGAATCCAGGGCCGGAGATTTTGACTTGAAGGTCAATTTCTTCCTTCCTCTTCTTACAAGTTGTTGAATGGTAGGCATTTATATTGTTAAATTTATAAACCTGTCAAAAATTAGGACTGCAAAGGTATAATAAGTAATAAAGGTTACAAAATACTTATCCAACATTTTGTGGCTTTATTAAACGGAAAAAGACCCTTCCGGGCCGCCGCTTACGCCTCCCCCATCGTCCCCCCAAAATTCATGGGGAATTTTGGCACATCCTCCGTCCTTTTAATGGCTCCAAAAGAAGCCTCGTATTTGTCAATGTTATCCTTCAGGGCAAGTAAAAAACGCTTTGCGTGCTCGGGCGTGATCACGATACGCGATTTTACCTTGGCTTTCGGCACCCCGGGCATTAACCTGATAAAGTCGATCACAAATTCACTGTTGGAATGGGCGATCATCGCCAGGTTCGAATAAATTCCTTCCGCGATTTCTTCAGTCAACTCAATATTGATCTGATTCTGAGGCGCCTTGTTCTTATTTTCGTCTGCCATGACTTTTGAGGTTATCGTTTGAAAATGGTCAACCCTTCTCTCATTCCGGAAAACGTCGGTCAAAGCGCGGATCATCCAGGCCAGATTTAATCCAATGGATCCTTCAATCCCGGCGAATCCAAATCAAAAAGAATGGGTTGACCTTCTGGATCAACCCATTCTCTATTTTTCAAGTGCCTCTTAATCCTGAAGCTCTTTTTCTTTCGCTCTAGGCTCGGCACTGGTGAGTGCATTGTACTCATCCTTATGCGTAACGATGATCTCGCTGAACCTGCGTTGACCTGTGCCTGCAGGGATCAGGTGACCTACGATCACATTTTCCTTCATACCCATCAACCAGTCAGTTTTTCCGCGGATGGCCGCTTCACTTAACACCTTCGTGGTTTCCTGGAAGGAGGCAGCTGACAACCAGCTTTCCGTTTTCAGGGAAGCCTGCGTAATACCCTGGAGCGTCGGTCTTGAAACCGCCGCAAGGGCATCCCTTACCTCAATAAGTTTCTGATCCTTTCTTCTCAGAACAGAGTTCTCATCGCGGAATTCGCGGGCAGTGATGATCTTGCCAGGTCGCATTGTTTCGGAATTACCCGCATCGACAACAACCTTCTTGTCAATTACAGAGTCGTTTTCTTCCCGGAATACAAACTTGTCTACATATTCACCAGGAAGGAAGTTCGTATCCCCCGGATCGATGATCTCAACTTTCTGCATCATCTGGCTGACAATCGCTTCAATATGTTTGTCGTTGATCTTCACACCCTGAAGACGATAAACCTCCTGGATCTCATTCACGAGATATTCCTGAACCGCAGTAGGGCCTTTGATCAGGAGAATGTCGGAAGGTGTAATGCTACCGTCAGACAAAGGCTGACCTGCCTTCACGAAGTCGTTATCCTGAACAAGGATGTGTTTGGACAACGGCACCAGGTAACGCTTCTGAACGCCATCGCGTGACTCGATGAAGATCTCGCGATTACCGCGCTTGATACCACCGTATGTCACAACACCATCGATCTCACTCACCACTGCAGGGTTGGAAGGATTACGCGCCTCGAATAATTCTGTTACACGGGGAAGACCACCGGTGATATCGCGGGATTTACCCATTGTACGAGGTATCTTCGCGAGCACCTGACCTGCCTTGATCTTTTCACCTTCATCTACCGCAAGGTGAGCTCCCACAGGTATGTTGTAACCTTTGGTTTCTGACTTGCCTTTCACGACTACCGCAGGGTTTTTGGTCTTATCCCTGGTGTCAGTGATCACCTTTTCGCGGTGACCGGTCTGCTCATCCGATTCCTCCTTGAAGGTGACACCTTCGATGATGGATTCGTATTCAATAGTTCCGTCAAATTCAGAGAGGATAACCGCGTTGTACGGATCCCAGAAACAGATCTCGTCACCTTTCTCAACAGTTTGTCCGTCATTCACTTTCAGGAATGCTCCATAAGGAACGTTGTTCGTTATAAGCACCCGTGCCTTTTCTTTATCTACGATCCGGATCTCACCGGTACGTCCCATGACTACCCTTACCGGCTTGTTATCGTTGTCGGTAGTCTCGATTACGCGGATACCTTCAAACTCAACAACACCCGGGAATTTAGCTTTGATGTTCGCCTCTACCGCAATGTTCGATGCTGTACCACCCACGTGGAAGGTACGAAGTGTAAGCTGTGTACCAGGTTCACCGATGGATTGTGCGGCGATCACACCGACTGCTTCACCGGTTTGAACCATGTTACCGGTAGAAAGATTTCTTCCATAACATTTAGCACAGCCACCGATCTTGGATTCGCAGGTAAGCAATGAGCGGATCTCCACTTCCTCAATGGCAGTCTCCTCAATCTTCTTGGAGATCTCGTCAGTGATCTCTTCATTGGCATCAACGATCATCTCGTCGGTCAGCGGATCATAAACGGCGTGTACCGTAACACGACCCACAATCCGTTCAGACAAAGGCTCAACGATGTCTTCATTATCCTTCAACGCTGTCACTTTCAGACCGCGCAATGTACCGCAGTCGTCTTCAGTGACCACAAGATCGTGCGCCACGTCAACCAGCCTCCTTGTCAGATAACCGGCATCCGCAGTTTTTAACGCCGTATCGGCCAAACCTTTACGCGCACCGTGCGTGGAGATAAAGTACTCCAATACATCCAGACCTTCCTTGAAGTTTGAAAGGATCGGGTTTTCGATGATGGATCCTACCGATCCCGCGAGGTTCTTCTGAGGCTTTGCCATCAGACCGCGCATCCCGCCTAACTGACGGATCTGCTCTCGTGAACCCCTTGCACCGGAGTGCATCATCATGTAGATGGAGTTAAAGCCTTGCTGGTCTTCTTCCAACTGCTTCATCAGCGTGTTGGTAAGAAGCGTATTGGTACGCGTCCAGATATCGATAACCTGGTTATAGCGTTCATTGTCCGTGATAAGACCCATCATGTAGTTGTTCCATACGGCATCAACTTCTTCCTGGGCATTGGCCACGAGTTTTTCCTTCTCGGCAGGGATCTTCACATCGTTCAGACCCATTGAAAGTCCGCCTTTATACGCCATCTGGAATCCCAGATCCTTGATGTCATCGAGGAATTTGGCGGTCTTGGAAAGGCCTGCGAGTTTGAATACATCCGAAATGATGGTCTGCAGCTTCTTCTTTGTCAAGAGCTCGTCTACGAAACCTACTTCTTCAGGCACATACTGATTGAAGAGTACACGGCCAACAACAGTCTCAATCTGCTTCGGCTCGATCTTCCCGGAGTTCTTATCCCTGAGACTAACCCGTACTTTCACGATGGCGTGTTTGGAAACCTTGCCTTCATTAAATGCGACGATCACTTCCTCGGCGGAATAAAACTTCTTGCCTTCACCCCTGATCGGATGTTCAGGCGTGGTCTTCCTTCCTTTTGTCAGGTAGTACAGACCCAATACCATGTCCTGTGAAGGTACCGTAATCGGAGCGCCGTTGGCAGGGTTCAGGATGTTGTGTGACGAAAGCATCAGCATGGAAGCTTCCAGCACAGCCTCCTGGCCCAGCGGAACGTGAACAGCCATCTGGTCACCGTCAAAGTCAGCGTTAAACGCTGTACATACGAGCGGGTGCAATTGAATAGCTTTTCCCTCGATCAGTTTGGGCTGAAATGCCTGGATACCCAATCTGTGAAGCGTAGGAGCGCGGTTCAGCAGAACCGGGTGTCCTTTCAACACATTTTCAAGGATATCCCAGATCACAGGATCTTTTCTGTCGACAATCTTTTTAGCAGATTTTACCGTCTTGACAATGCCTCTTTCGATAAGCTTGCGGATGATGAACGGCTTGAACAACTCGGCCGCCATATCTTTCGGCAACCCGCATTCATGCAGCTTCAATTCAGGACCCACGACAATTACCGAACGACCGGAATAGTCAACGCGCTTACCGAGGAGGTTCTGACGGAAGCGACCTTGCTTACCTTTCAGCATATCGCTTAAGGATTTCAGGGCGCGGTTTCCATCCGAACGCACGGCGTTCACCTTCCTCGAGTTGTCGAAGAGAGAATCCACGGCTTCCTGGAGCATCCGCTTTTCGTTGCGGAGAATCACCTCGGGAGCTTTGATATCGATCAGTCTTTTCAGACGGTTGTTGCGGATGATCACGCGTCTGTAGAGGTCATTGAGGTCGGACGTTGCAAAACGACCGCCATCCAACGGCACCAATGGACGTAATTCAGGAGGAATCACGGGCACCATTTTAATAACCATCCATTCAGGCTTGTTCTCAATGCGTGTTCTTGCTTCGCGGAAAGCTTCCACCACTTTCAGACGCTTCAAAGCTTCTGCCTTGCGCTGCTGCGAGGTGTCGGTTGCCGCCTGGTGACGCAGGTCATATGACAAGGTGTCAAGCTGTGTCCTGGACAGCAACATCTCCAGCGCCTCAGCGCCCATCTTGGCAATGAACTTCTTGGGATCATTGTCATCGAGCAACTGATTTTCACGCGGAAGTTTGTCAACGATGTCGAGGTATTCTTCTTCGGTCAGGAAGTCAAGACGGTTGATACCATCCTCCTCCTTGAGACCTGGCTGAATAACCACATAACGCTCGTAGTAAATGATCTGATCAAGTTTCTTCGTAGGAAGACCGATCAGGTACCCGATTTTATTAGGGAGTGAGCGGAAATACCAGATATGCGCTACAGGTACGACCAACTCAATGTGGCCCATGCGTTCACGTCTGACTTTCTTTTCAGTGACCTCCACACCACAACGGTCACAAATGATACCCTTGTAGCGAATCCTTTTATATTTTCCACAATGACACTCCCAATCCTTGACAGGACCGAAAATTCTTTCGCAGAACAAACCTCCCATTTCAGGCTTGTAAGTCCTGTAATTGATGGTTTCCGGTTGTGTCACCTCACCGTGTGAACTTTCCAGAATCGATTCTGGTGAAGCCAGGCTGATGGTGATCTTGGAGAAGTCGTTGTTGATCTTTTTATTCTTTCTGAAAGACATATTGTGAGTTTTCAGTTATGTATGTTTTGTTTAGTTCCGTCCACGGTCCACGGTTGCCGGTCCACAGCATGACTGCGGACTGCCGGCCGGGGACTGTCGACTGCTTAGTCCATTGTGATCTCCAGCGCCAGACCTCTTAATTCATGAACCAATACATTGAAGGATTCAGGGATATTCGGTTTGCGCATGTTTTCACCCTTCACAATGGCTTCATATGCCTTCGCACGGCCAATCACATCATCCGATTTAATGGTAAGGATTTCCTGCAGGATATGTGAAGCACCGAATGCTTCAATAGCCCACACCTCCATCTCACCGAAACGCTGACCACCGAACTGTGCTTTACCACCCAGCGGTTGCTGCGTAATAAGGGAGTAGGGTCCGATAGAACGCGCGTGCATCTTATCATCTACCAGGTGACCGAGCTTCAGCATATAAGCGATACCTACGGTCACAGGCTGATCAAATTTCTCACCGGTAAGTCCATCGAAGAGATACGTTCTGCCAAATTCCGGAAGACCCGCATCTTTCAATTCTTTCTGCACCTCATCGAGTGAAGCTCCATCAAAGATCGGAGTAGCATATTTCTTGTCCAGCTTAAGACCAGCCCATGCAAGCACTGTTTCATAGATCTGACCCAGGTTCATACGCGAAGGTACGCCAAGCGGGTTCAGACAGATATCAACCGGGGTGCCATCCTGGAGGAATGGCATATCTTCTTCGCGAACGATACGTGCCACAACACCTTTGTTACCATGGCGGCCGGCCATCTTATCACCCACTTTCAACTTGCGCTTCTTGGCAACATACACTTTTGCAAGCTGCACAATGCCTGTAGGCAACTCATCTCCTACCTCAAGCGTGAAGCGTTCGCGCTTGAATTCACCGGCGTAATTATTGCGCTTGGTGAGGTAGTTCTTCACCGTCTGGGCAATCAACTCATTACTGTGCTCATCCGTGGTCCAGTTTTCAAGGCTTACATCCGCGATGAGGTTAACCTCCTCAGCGACGTTGTAATTACTCTCATCCCTGTAAATATTCTTATCGGGGAACAGATTGTTCTCAATCACCTTTGCCGAGAACTTCACGCCTTTGCTTACCAGCTCATCACCGAATTTGTGTTTCACTCCATTGCTGGTCTTTCCATTCAATAAAGTGGTGAGCTTTCTGACCATTTCCTCGCGGAGATCCGTAAGGTTCTTGCTGTATTTGTTCTTCAGTGCATCCAGCTCTTTCTTTGACTTCGTGCGCACATCCTTGTCGCGCTTAGGTCTCGAGAAAAGCTTCGTGTCGATTACTACACCCTTCAGTGACGGCGGCGCCTTCAGGGATGCGTCTTTCACATCGCCCGCCTTATCGCCGAAGATCGCACGCAGAAGTTTTTCTTCCGGCGTAGGATCGGTTTCACCTTTCGGGGTGATCTTACCAATGAGGATATCGCCTTCTTTTACTTCGGCTCCGATACGGATGATACCGTTTTCATCCAGGTGCTTCACGGCTTCTTCGCTTACGTTCGGGATCTCTGAAGTAAGTTCCTCCTCGCCGCGTTTTGTGTCGCGAACCTCGAGTTCAAATTCCTCAATGTGGATAGATGTGTAAATATCATCGCGGACAACGCGTTCGGAGATGACAATCGCATCCTCGAAGTTGTATCCCTGCCATGGCATGTAGGCAACCAGGAGGTTGCGTCCAAGCGCAAGTTCACCGCTCTGGGTAGCATATCCTTCGCACAACGGCTGACCTTTCACCACTTTCTCACCCTTCCGCACCAGCGGAGTAAGGTTGATACAGGTATCCTGGTTCGTTCTGCGGAACTTTATGAGGTTATAGGTTTTGAACTCATCATCAAAGCTGACGAGTCTCTGTTCTTCGTTCACCTCGTATTTGATCGTGATCTTCTTGGCATCCACTGCCTCCACGACACCATTTCCTTCAGCAAGCACAAGGGCGCGTGAATCCAGGGCGACCTGGCCTTCAAGCCCGGTTCCGACGATCGGCGCTTCAGGACGCATCAGCGGCACTGCCTGGCGTTGCATGTTAGAACCCATGAGCGCACGGTTTGCATCGTCGTGCTCCAGGAACGGAATCAACGAAGCGGCTACGGATACGATCTGGTTGGGCGCGATATCCATATATTTCAGATCCTTCGGCTCCACTACAGGGAAGTCACCCTCAAAACGGGATTTGATCTTCTCTTCCAGGAATTCACCGGTAGGTTTGATCTGCACATTGGCCTGTGCGATATAGTTGGTATCCTCTTCTTCTGCAGTCAGGAAGATAACGGGTTCTTTAACCTTAACCCTTCCGTTCTCAATCTTGCGGTAAGGCGTCTCGATAAAGCCCATCTTGTTCACCTTGGCGTGAACGCAAAGGGAAGAGATCAATCCGATATTCGGACCTTCTGGCGTTTCAATGGTACACAGGCGGCCATAGTGGGTATAGTGCACGTCGCGAACCTCGAAACCGGCGCGCTCGCGGGAAAGTCCACCCGGACCAAGTGCCGACATGCGGCGCTTGTGTGTGATCTCTGCCAGCGGATTGGTTTGATCCATGAACTGGGAGAGCTGGTTGGTTCCGAAGAAAGAGTTGATGACAGAAGAAAGCGTTCGCGCGTTGATCAGATCAACGGGTTTGAAATCTTCATTATCACGAACGTTCATCCTTTCCTTGATGGTTCTCGCCATACGGGCGAGACCTACGCCAAACTGGGAGTACAACTGCTCGCCTACTGTCCTTACCCTTCTGTTGCTCAGGTGATCGATATCATCGACTACTGCTTTCGAGTTGATAAGGCCGATCAGATATTTTACGATGAGGATAATATCTTCTTTCGTCAACACCCGCTGGTCATAGCCAAGGTCAAGACCGAGTTTCTTGTTGATCCGGTAGCGACCTACTTCACCGAGATCGTAACGCTTTTCACTGAAGAACAGACTCTGGATAATATCCCTTGCGGTTTGTTCATCGGGAGCTTCGGTATTTCTCAGCTGGCGATAGATGTATTCAACCGCTTCTTTTTCAGAGTTGGAAGTATCTTTTGCCAGGGTGTTGAAAATGATATTGTAATCAGCGATGTTGATGTCATCGCGGTGCAGGATAATGGATTTTACACCTGATTCGATGATCACATCCACATCTTCTGCTTCGATCACGTGATCGCGCTCAAGGAGCACTTCGTTACGGTCGATGGAAACCACTTCTCCGGTATCTTCATCCACGAAATCTTCAGTCCATGTTTTCAGCACCCGGGCAGCGAGCTTTCTGCCGACAACCTTCTTAAGCGTATTCTTATTTGCTTCAACTTCTTCAGACAATCCAAAGAGGTCGAGTATATCTTTATCCGAGCCATAACCGATTGCGCGCAGCAGGGTTGTGACGGGGAATTTTTTCTTCCGGTCGATGTAGGCATACATGACGGCATTGACGTCAGTAGCGAATTCAATCCAGGAACCTTTGAAAGGTATGATCCTGGCTGAATAAAGTTTCGTTCCATTGGTGTGTTTGCTCATGGCAAAGAAGACACCCGGGGAGCGGTGTAATTGTGAAACGATTACGCGTTCGGCGCCATTGATCACAAATGAACCTTTCTCCGTCATGTAAGGAATATTTCCGAGGAACACTTCTTGTTCAATTGTCTCGAAATCCTCATTATCTTCATCGTTACAGGTGAGCCGCAGTTTGGCTTTCAGAGGAACGGAGAAGGTAAGACCCCTGTCAATACACTCGTCGACGTTGTATTTGGGAGGATCTATGGTATAGTCAACAAATTCAAGGACAAAATTCTCGCGCGAATCGCTTATGGGGAAGTTTTCGGCAAAAACCTTGTAAAGCCCTTCGTTTTGTCTTTTTTCCGCAGGCGTTTCTATCTGTAAAAAATCTTTGAAAGACTGGAGTTGCAGATCCAGAAAATCAGGGTAGTCGAGGATTTTCTCAATGGATGAGAAGTCGATCCTACCGTTATTGCTCTTCTTTGCCAAGGTGTGTTTCGTTTTAGGTTTTAAATCCTGGACTAGAACATTCGTGAGTGGTCAGTTAGTTCGAGTTCAGAGGGCCACAGGGCATAAATAGGGATAGACCCCGTCTCATTCTGCCCACATTTTTTGAGGACTCGAACCAGACACGGGGTCTAACCGAAGCTTTCAGAGAAAAACTCTTCTCCCAAGAAGATTACTTCAACTCTACTTCGGCACCAGCCTCAGTGAGTTGCTTCTTAAGATTTTCGGCTTCGTCTTTAGGCAAACCTTCTTTTATGGTTTTGGGAGCACCGTCAACCATATCTTTAGCCTCTTTCAGACCAAGACCAGTAAGTTCTTTTACCAATTTAACGATTTGCAGTTTGTTAGCGCCAGCTGCTTTCAACACAACATCGAAGTTGGTTTTCTCGGCAGCAGCAGCTCCACCGCCAGCTCCTGCAGCAGGACCAGCAGCAACTACAGCGGCAGCTGCAGGTTCAATGCCATAAGTTTCCTTTAAGTAAGAAGCTAATTCGTTAACTTCTTTCACGGTGAGTTCAACGAGTTGATCTCCAAGAGCTTTTATATCAGCCATTTTTATAAAATTTAATTAATTCAGGTTGTTAAAATTATTTATGATTTGTTACCGCGTTCTTCCAGGGCTTTCACCAGGCCGGCAACGGTATTCTTACCACTCAACAGGGCAGAAACAACGTTCTTCGCCGGTGATTGCAGTAAGGCAATAACATCTCCGATAAGCTCGTTCTTGGATTTGAGCTCACTGAGCATATTCAGGTTTTCATCCCCGACGTACAGGGAGGTATCAATAGAAGCGCCTTTCAATACTGGCTTGCCTTCCATCTTCAGGCGAAACTCACGGATCACCTTGGCAGGGGTATTGCCGGTTTCCTTGGAGAAAATTACTCCTGAAAAACCATGCAACACTTTAAACAGCTCGGAGAAATCCGTTCCCTCCTGTCTTTCAAGTGCTTTGCGAATCAGCGTGTTCTTGTAAACACCGTATTCAACACCACTCTTGAAGCACATCCTTCTGAAATTATTCACCTGCGCAACGGTAAAACCGGATGCATCGGTGATATAGAAGTGACTGTTGTTGGCAAACTTCTCGGCTAGCGCGTCTATTATAGTTGCTTTTTCTTCTCTGGTCATTGTTTTAGTTCTTAAATACCAGCAATTGAGTTTGCATCAACCGAGATTCCCGGACTCATGGTAGTCGAAATAGTGATACTTCTGAAGTAAGCACCTTTCGCTGAGGCAGGCTTTAACTTGGCTAACGTTTGGATCATCTCTGCAGCATTGTCCCGGATTGATTCAGCCGGAAAGGAAGCTTTGCCAATGCCAACATGGATGATACCTTGTTTATCAATTTTGAAGTCGATCTTACCGGCTTTTACTTCTTTCACCGCCTTACCGACTTCTAGCGTAACAGTTCCTGATTTGGGGTTTGGCATCAAGCCACGGGGACCCAGTATTTTACCGAGTTTACCGACTTTTGCCATTACAGTGGGCGTACAGATAATCACATCGATGTCTGTCCAGCCACCTTCAATTTTTTGGATATAGTCATCAAGTCCAACGTGATCCGCACCGGAGTCTTTAGCTTCCTGATGCTTATCAGGAGTAGCGAGCACCAATACGCGCACCGTTTTTCCGATACCGTGTGGCAGGGAAACTACACCGCGAACCATCTGATCGGACTTCTTCGGATCAACACCCAGGCGAATATCCAGATCAACAGAAGCGTCGAACTTTGTGAAGGTGATATCCTTCAGAACTTTCGCAGCTTCTTCCAGGGTGTATACTTTTTCCGCACTGTATTTTGCTAAAACAGCTTTTCTGTTTTTTGAGATTCTTCTTGCCATTGTTTTAAAATTATTTTTCCCAGGGTGCTGTTCCTGCAACCGTCACTCCCAAACTTCTCGCCGTTCCGGCGATCATTTTCATAGCCGACTCAATCTTGAAAGCATTAAGGTCGGGCATTTTGGTCTCAGCGATGGTCTTCACCTGATCCCAGGTAATAGACCCTACTTTCACCGTCTTCGGTTCTGCCGAACCTTTTTGTTTTTTCGCGGCATCCAGAATCAGTATGGCAGCCGGGGGTGTCTTGATAACAAAGTCAAATGACTTGTCATTGTAAATGGTGATCAACACCGGCAACACCTGGCCGGGTTTATCCTGGGTACGGGCATTGAATTGCTTACAAAAGTCCATGATGTTGAGACCTTTCGAACCCAATGCAGGGCCAATCGGAGGAGCTGGATTTGCCGCCCCGCCCTTAACCTGTAATTTTAAATAACCTGTAACTTGCTTTGCCATATTCCTAGCTCAAAAATCTTAATCTAATTTCTCAACCTGCATGTAGCTCAATTCGACCGGCGTATTGCGTCCGAATATTTTTACCATAACATTGAGTTTCTTCTTGTCTTCGAAGATCTCCTCCACCGTCCCGGTAAAACCGCTGAAAGGACCATCCATAACCTTCACAGATTCACCTTTAATAAAAGGTGTCTCCAGCTTCACTTCAAACTCATCGATCTCATCGACCTTACCCAGAATTCTGTTCACTTCAGACTGACGTAAGGCAACGGGATCCTTCGAGGAGCCGGTTCCGTTGTTTCCAAGAAAGCCGATCACTCCGGGAATATTATTGACGGCATGATAAGCTTCCCCATGGCTTAAATCCGCGGAAATCAGCACATATCCCGGGAAGAAATTTCTTTCCCGAACACGCTTCTTTCCATTTCTCATTTCATATACCTTCTCTGATGGAATGAGGACCTGCGGGATATATTCCACCAGCTTCGAGCGCTCGATCTCCGTCTCAAGGTAAGATTTTACCTTTTTTTCCTGGCCACTAACGACCCTGAGAACGTACCACTTCAATTCGCCCATTCCACTTAAAATTAAAATCCGCTATAAAAGGCCTGTAATCCGGTCTTGAAAACCCAATCAACCAACCCGATAACCAGCGCAAAAATCATTGAGGCAATGAGTACCAGACCGGCACTCGACTGCAACTCACTGAATTTGGACCAGGTTACTTTATTCCTGATCTCGTCCCAGGACTCCGTAATATAAGTTGTTAACTTCTCCATGGTTTTTTTGCTTGCACGGGTGGAGAGACTCGAACTCCCAGCCAACGGTTTTGGAGACCGCTACTCTACCAATTGAGCTACACCCGTTTATATGCTATTTCAGAAGCTGATTTCACCAAAGCTTTTAGGTAACTTGCCCAACCCCCTGAGCCGCACCCGTATACTCAGCCCAAAAGGACTGCAAAGGTAGATGAATTCAGCAGAAAAACAAAAGCGTTCCTGAGAAAAATCTCAGAAACGCTATTATTTGATTTTCAATGAATTAATCAAGGATTTCTGTAACCTGACCGGATCCTACCGTGCGTCCACCTTCGCGGATCGCAAAACGAAGACCTTTCTCCATAGCGATCTTATTGATCAGCTGTACTTCAATGGAGATGTTATCGCCAGGCATAACCATTTCTACACCGGCAGGCAACATAATTTCACCTGTAACGTCCGTAGTGCGGAAATAGAACTGAGGACGGTATTTGTTGAAGAACGGCGTATGACGTCCACCTTCCTCTTTTGACAATACGTAAACTTCAGCTTTGAATTTAGCGTGAGGAGTAACAGAGTTAGGCTTGCAGATAACCATACCTCTCTTGATCTGCTCTTTCTCAATACCACGGAGAAGGAGACCAACGTTGTCACCAGCTTCACCCCTGTCAAGGATCTTGCGGAACATTTCAACACCCGTAATGGTAGAGGTGAGGTTTTCAGCACCCATACCCAGGATTTGAACAGGATCGCCAGTCTTGATTACACCGCGCTCGATACGGCCAGTAGCAACAGTACCACGACCAGTAATGGAGAACACGTCTTCAACAGGCATCAGGAAGTCTTTGTCAACCAGACGCACAGGGATCGGAATGAACTCATCAACAGCGGTCATCAGTTCTTCCACTTTCTCAACCCACTTAGGCTCACCGTTCAGTGCACCCAGCGCAGAACCGCGGATAACAGGCATGGTATCACCAGGGAAGTTATAGGCAGACATTAATTCGCGAACTTCCATCTCAACGAGATCCAGCAATTCGACGTCGTCAACAAGGTCAACTTTGTTCATGAATACAACAAGAGCAGGTACACCTACCTGACGCGCCAGAAGAATGTGCTCGCGTGTTTGCGGCATAGGTCCGTCAGTCGCAGCTACAACCAGGATAGCGCCGTCCATCTGGGCAGCACCCGTAACCATGTTCTTCACATAGTCAGCGTGACCCGGACAGTCTACGTGAGCATAGTGTCTCTTTTCAGTTGCGTATTCAACGTGTGAAGTATTGATAGTGATACCTCTTTCTTTTTCTTCAGGAGCGTTATCAATTGAAGAGAAATCGCGCATAGAAGCAAGTCCCTTAGCGGAAAGAACTTTTGTGATTGCCGCGGTAAGCGTTGTTTTACCGTGGTCAACGTGACCGATGGTACCGATGTTAACGTGAGGTTTCGACCGATCGAATGTTTCTTTAGCCATATTTGAAAATCCCTTTTAAAGTTTAAAGTATAAAGTGTTTAATTAGTTTCTTAATGCTAATAGTCCGCTCTTCCGAGAGAACCACACCCTAAACATTTTAAGCCTCTTGAATAAGGGTAACTTATTTCCAGTATTTACTCCCCGACACCGGGATGATCTTGCTGTGTTTGCTAGGCACAGTTTTCAGATCAAGTTGTTCTGACTTTGAGGGGCTTTGCGTGAAACCTTCCGGAAGGCTTTTCAGCAATTACAAAGTTCAAAACCGAAACCATTCGCTGAACAGTCCCATCAGTTTACATCCGTGTAGTACCAGCTCGCGCTGTCGACCTCCTGCTGTTCAATAATCTGAGCCGTTGAACGTCCCGGATGCTATCGCGAGAACTGTCAACCTCTTCCTTACCAGCTCCACATCTTGGAGCCGTTGAACAGGATTGAACTGTCGACCTCTTCCTTACCAAGGAAGTGCTCTACCACTGAGCTACAACGGCTTTTCCCTGGCAATGTGCACCAGGCTCCAATGCCAAATGCCCAATGCCTCAAATAAAAGAGCGGGAGACGATCCGCCAGCCGGCGGACGCGACTATTGCTCCTTTAAATGGAGCGGGAGACGAGGTTCGAACCCGCGACCTATAGCTTGGAAGGCTATCGCTCTACCAACTGAGCTACTCCCGCATTCTTCATGGCGAATTACGAATGGCAAATGTGAAATTGCAAATCCGGATCACTATTCCGGCATTCGTCGTTCTGCAGTCGTCATTTCGACTGTGGGGGAAATAGGATTCGAACCTATGAAGTCATAAGACAACAGATTTACAGTCTGTCCCAGTTGGCCGCTTTGGTATTCCCCCGATTTATTCAATAAGAAAAAGAACTGCTTTTTCCTGCTTTCAGCCAGCGCTTAAAAAAACAGGAGTGCAAAATTATACGGTTTTCTACTTTTTCAAAACTTAAATGCTGATTTTCCTATCTTTTAAGTGAGAACAGGCTGATTACATCACAATTATGTCACTGATTATGCCCGCTCCGAATTCTTTTTTGAATAATTCGAGCACTTGATCCTTGTGAAGGGAGAAATCATGCTTCATTGACGGAGATTCTAACTCAACAAAAAGAACCTTATTTCGGATATATATTTTCTTGGTCCGTTTGGCAATCGGCTTGCCCGCCAGCCGTTCCCAGGAGGCAATCAGGCTGGCCTCATCAAACTTACTGGTCAACCGGTAGGAATTGAGCAGTTCCCGGATCGCCTGGCCCATCGTCTGAAATTCATTTTTAGAATTCTTGCTGCTCATATTGCTCTAAAACTCCACCCGAGACCTTAAAAACCGAAGATGAAACGTTTATCTGCCGCAACAATGCCGCTGTGCGGTCCGGTCGCGCATCCGTAATGAAAAGTTGCCCAAGCTCATCATTTTTAATCAACTCAAGAAGTTTTTGAATTCTAAAATCGTCGAGTTTGTCGAAAATATCATCCAGCAGCAATAATGGAGTAAATCCCTTATTCCTTTTAATGACGTCGAACTGGGCCAGCTTCAATGCTATAATAAAGGACTTCTGCTGGCCCTGCGATCCCAAACGCTTCAGGTCGCCCTGACCAAGTGTGAAATGATAGTCATCGCGGTGGATCCCAAAACTTGTCCGTTGCAACGCCAGATCCCGCGACCGGCTTTTGCGTAGCCCTTCCGTGAACACCGTGTTGTTCAGCTCACTATTATATAAGACAGTAGCCTCCTCGTCGGCCACGATAAAATTGTAAAACCGTTTGAATACCGGGCCGTATTCGACGACGAATTGTTTGCGCTTCTCAAAAACAGCCATACCGGAACGCACCAGGATCTCATCATAGGTATCCAGGGCAACGGGATCGACGCTGTTGGTCTCGAAGAAGATCTTCAACAAGCCGTTCCGCTGTTTGAGTGCCTGTGTATAAAGAATAAGAGATTCCAGATACGTGCGGTCCAGTTGGGATATGATGCTGTCAAAAAACTTTCTGCGGCCCTCGCTCCCCTCCTTCACCAGGTCTGTATCATCCGGCGCAATCAGCACCACCGGATACTTTCCGATATGGTCGCTGAGCTTCTGATACTCATTAACACCTTCTTTAAAGATCTTTTTCGATCCCAACTGAAAGGCGCTGGTGATTTCAACCAGGTTGTCCGACTTCTTAAACAGTCCTTTCAGGAAAAAATGTTGCTCGCCGTGTCGTATACAAAAATTATCGGCGCCGGAGACGGCACTTTTTGTCAGCGCCAGGTAGTGGATGGCGTCGAGCAGATTTGTTTTACCACTACCGTTTTTACCCACCAAAACATTGATTTTTGATGAAAAACTAACCCTGGCCTCCGCGTAGTTTTTGAAATTGATCAGCTGAAGCGTTTGTAATTGCATACAGTATTTACACCTAAAGTTTGGCGAATGTTCGTTCGGGGGTTAATTTCGCAGTTCAAAATTAGGAATATGCCCACGACAACCAAAGCGAAGGACCCCTCTGCGGGTAAGGCGGATCAGCCGGTAAGCAAGGGAAAAGGTTCGAAAACTGAATTTACAAAGGAGAATTACCTCTTCTGGTACGAGAGCATGCAGTTGATGCGCAAGTTCGAAGAACGCGCCGGTCAGCTGTATGGTATGCAAAAAATAAAAGGCTTTTGCCATTTATATATAGGTCAGGAAGCATGTGTGTCCGGCGCGATTTCGGCGCTGACCAAAGATGATAAATGGATCACGGCCTACCGCGATCATGCCCACCCCCTGGGACTGGGATCTGATCCAAAAGCAGTGATGGCCGAGCTCTATGGCAAGGAAACCGGGATCTCAAAAGGAAAAGGAGGCTCGATGCACATGTTTGACAAGGAGCGCAACTTCTTTGGCGGTCATGGAATTGTGGGCGGTCAGATTCCGCTCGGCGCCGGTATCGCTTTCGCGGAAAAATACAATAACACGAAAAACCTGTGTATGTGTTATATGGGTGATGGCGCTGTGCGTCAGGGCGCTTTCCACGAAACATTGAATTACGCGATGCTCTGGAAACTGCCCGTGATCTTCGTGATTGAAAATAACGGTTACGCCATGGGTACTTCCGTACAACGGACGTCGAATGTAACTGAATTGTATACCCTCGGCGAAGCTTTCGACATGCCTTCGGAGCCCGTAGATGGTATGAGCGCAGAAGCAGTGCATATCGCCGTAGCCAAAGCCGCTGAAAGAGCGCGTAATGGCGAAGGGCCTACTTTACTTGAGTTCAGGACTTACCGCTACAAAGGTCACTCTATGTCCGATCCGGCGAAATACCGCAAAAAAGAGGAAGTGGAGGAATACAAGCAGCGCGATCCCATTGAAGTGGTAAAAAAAACCATACTGGACAGAAAATACGCTTCGGAGAAAGAACTCGGGGCTATTGACCAGCGCATTCTGGAACAGGTCGAAGAAAGTGTAAAATTTGCTGAAGAATCCAAATATCCGGATCCGTCTGAAGCATTGAAGGATATTTACGCACAGCAGGATTATCCTTACATCACTGATTAAAATCTGCTTTTGTTAAGTATAATCAAATTTGTAGCTTTGCGGCCCCACTTCCGCTTGACGGAAAAAGAAAAAATATAATGGCGAAGAAGGTAGAACATAAACATGAGTTGGTAGAAAATCCACAGGCGCTTGCTGAAAAACTGCAGGGCGCGGAAACCTGGCTGGAGCGCCATCCGAAAACAAGCATTGGAATCCTGGCCGCCATCGTGCTGATCGTCGGCGGATATTTCGGTTTCCAGTATTATAAGGATAATCAGGAGACTGAAGCTCAGCGCGAAATGTTCCAGGCCGTATATTACTTTGAAGCGGATAGCCTGGACCTTGCCCTGAACGGGGATGGTAACAACCTCGGGTTCGTAGCGATCATTGAGGATTACAGCATCACGGATGCAGCAAAGCTTGCAAACTATTACGCAGGAGCCTCGTATCTCAAACAGGGTAAATTTGAAGTGGCCCGCTTGTACCTGGAGGATTTCAGTTCAAATGATCTGCTGATCCAGGCCAGAGCGTATAGCCTGATCGGCGATACCTACATGGAAGAAAACAAGTTTGATGAAGCTGCGCGGTATTACGATAAAGCGGCCAGCTACAAGCCTAACAAGTATTTTACACCAGCTTACCTGATGAAGGCAGCGCTGGCATTCGAAAAGAATAATGAAGAAACCAAAGCGATTGCGGCTTACGATAAGATCATCAATGAATATTACGATTCCCCCGAATTCCAGGAGGCGCGGAAATTCAAAGCCAAACTCGAAACGAAATCATAAGTCATTCTGAAAATTAGAGGGATAGGTTGTCTATCCCTTTTTTTTTGTCCTAACTTTAACGCCGGAACAGTCTTAATTTCACGTATGCCAGGAGTATTAAAATCAGGAAATGTAAAAAGCAAGATCAACCTGTCTGCCAAAAAGATTGCCATTGTCGTTGCCTCCTGGAACGAAGAGATTACCGAGTCACTGTATGAAGGTGCAGTTCACTCCCTGGTCGCAAGCGGTGTGAAAAAGACGAATATTATCCGTAAAAACGTACCTGGAAGTTTCGAGCTTTCATTAGGCGCGCTGTGGATGGCGGAGCAGAAAGATATTCATGCAGTGATCTGCCTCGGCTGTGTCATTCAGGGCGATACCCCTCACTTTGATTATATCTGTCAGGCCGTAGCATATGGGATCACAGAAGCGGGTTTAAAAACAAAAAAGCCTGTTATCTTCGGTGTACTAACGACGCTGAATAAACAACAGGCTCTTGAAAGGGCGGGAGGCAAATACGGAAATAAGGGCGAAGAGGCGGCGATCACCGCTTTGGAGATGCTTGCTTTTTGAACGCGTCTCGTTTCACCGGTTACCTTCAAACGCTTATACTACCAATAGCCACAATTTTATCTGCGCTGACTGAACCGCGATCACGAACATGAAGGGCGTCGCCCGGACGGTCGCAAAGAATTCATCATAACCTGCCCGTCAATGCTGCGGAAAATCATCACTCGATAACCCAGTCCGTATATTTCGTACTGGCGCTTTCCCTCACCGTAGCCAACGCATCATAGGATGGCTTCATCTTTTCCTCCAATACAAGTCCGTCTGAAGTGGGCGTTCCATCAGGGTTAAAGTATTTATTCCGGATATCGTCAGATGTAAAATAGTAAATCAACCCCAGACGACGCTCATTTTCGCCACGCAGGCCCTTGATCAAATACAACTTTGTGTCGGGGTATACTTTTTCGAACTCCGGAATTATATTCTTCTTGTAGTAGTCAGCGAACTGATCCTGGCTGACGCCAGGCTTGAGCTGAATGGTAGCGACATGAAGCCCCACGACATTTCCTTTTTTCAAAGGTTGCGCGGCAGGTGCAGGCATGTCCGAATTGAACATGTCTCTGTAGAATTTCCATTCACCATTAATATTTTTCCAATGCACGATATACTTACCCTTGTCAGCCACGGTATTGCCATCAGCATACATTTCATAAGTACCTCTTTCAATGGCAAACTGCCCATCGCCATCAACCTCCTCGGTAGACAGTTTGACTTCTTTAATACCGGCGTTCATTGCCGATGCAAAAAAATTCCGGGCACCCTCTCTTCCCTGGATGGCTGGCGCATTCGGGGCGAGAAGCAATGCATCTTCAGCGTACAAAGCAGCAACCCCTTCGGCATCCTGCTTCTTCATTGCCTCCATCCATGATTGGTTTGCTTTCTCTATTCCGGCTTTCAGGCTACTGTTCTCCAGCTTTGACTGGCATACGGCGGGCGTCATGACACTTGCAACAACAGCAATTGTGATTGCTGCGGCTGCGCAAATGATTTCATTCGGTTTCTTTTTTTTCATAGAAGAACATTTAAGTACCCTACCTCTTGAAAAATGAGGCGTTACATGAATTTGAGCTTTACGGAAGGCTCATCCAATGACCCTTTTGGGTCAATTCTTTAAACTCCCTTTTCGGACATACTTACCCGACCGGATTTTGGCTCGGTTCATCCTCTTTAATTAACCCTCTTATCTGATCTGCAAGCTCCGGTGTCACTTTCACATCGTGAACTTTCAATGCATGTTCTGCCGCTTGTGTGAGAACAGCATCTTCTGTGGGCGCATGAATCTCCTGGTCGCAATCAAACCCGGCATCCCGGCAACGCAATGTTTTCATAGTATTACATTTTTAGTTTAACAAAGATTCAATACTCAATAGGCAGTACGCGATCACGGCGGAACCGGATTGAGAACATCAATCGCCGCACAACGCAGTGTTCGCGCACTGCATTTCAAGCCTTAACTAAAAGTGAATATAAAATGACGCCGTCACAGGAAACGGTATCAAAAGATACACAAGCATTTTTTTATTTTAAGAGGATATACCCTCTGTGCTGAACAAGCATCCCCGCCTGCTCGAATTGTTTCAATATCCGCGAAATGACGACGCGTGTAGTACCAAGTTCGTTCGCCAGTGCCTGGTGCGAGGCGTTTATTTTTTTCGATCCGCCCGCCTTTGTCTTTGCTGCCAGATAATCTTTAACGCGTGCTGGAATCGGATTGAAGGCAACACTCCCAAACGCCTTGAGCAATTCATCATAGCGATCTCTGAATGTCTGGATGATGAATCTATTCCAGGAAGGATATTTTAACTGCCATTCCGCAATGAGTCTCGCAGGCAAAACCAGGATCTCAGTCGGTTCCATCGCCATCCCGTTGGCAGCGCTGATGTGATTGAAGTATGCCGATGACAACGACATCATACATGTTTCCTGAGGCCCCACGTAATAAAGGAGTATCTCCCGGTCTTCATTCTGTTGAAATACGCGAATGGATCCCCGAATCACGATCGGCAAAAAATCCAATCGCTGTCCTTCCCTGATAAGCATGTCGCCTTTATTGGCTGTGATCAATTTACCATGCGCAAGCATTTCTTCCTGTAATTCAGGCTCCGGGAACAATGCTAATTTTTGAAACAGGTCTTTTAACAGTTCCATGTGTAAGGGTTCTTTAGTTTGCACAGATAAATTATGCCTTTTTTCTATCTAAAGGAAGCAGGCGTATCCGCTAAAACGAAGGCATAATGTAACAGGCATCCCAAAAAATGAACACACGTACGGGCGTAACGGACCAGGAGA
The DNA here is from genome assembly GCA_049791675.1 of Chryseosolibacter sp. Classification (GTDB taxonomy): domain Bacteria; phylum Bacteroidota; class Bacteroidia; order Cytophagales; family Cyclobacteriaceae; genus Chryseosolibacter. Next base: position 24,096 of record JBARAD010000204.1, on the reverse strand, counting down.
AAAAAAAAGGATTGCCTCTTACAGGCAATCCTTTTTTTTACGAAGTTCCAGCTGCTATTGGCGCAAGAGGGGGAAAAATTCAACCCTGCTACCCTGCTCGATCTTCAATATATAAATACCAGGCTTTCCTTCAGGGATCTCCAACGAATAAGAGCCGTCATCGCTCACTTCAAATTGTGCGGCGTAATGTACTTTCCCTGACAGGTCCATCACCTGTATCTTAATCTTCTCGCGGGAGGTGGCATTGAACTGTACCTGGATATAATCGACGAACGGGTTAGGATACACCGACGTTGCTTCTTCGCCAAAGTAATTATCAATGAAGTCTTCAATTGTGTCCTGGAAGGTTGAGTGATCATTGTTAACCTCAATTGATCCGCCTCCTATTTCAGTAGTAGCTACGGCGTCATCTGCTGACCCTGATTGTGTATCATAGACAACTGCTCCGCTTGGATCCCATATCTTAACGCGGATACGATCGGCTTTTTTATCGCCCTTTCCTTTCCCTTGCGTACTGAATGTCTCATTGCCCTTGGCCTGGTCATCAAACATGGCCAGGAGGATTTTATAGCCTGCCTTTTCATTAAGCTTACCCGAACCGGTCAGGAAGGCGCTGGCTCCATCGACACGGAGTAATTCAAATTCCCTGCTGCGGAAGTCTAGTTTGCCAGCTTTGAATTTAAAACTTGCAGCTCCAACGGGCACGCTGCTCGCGCTGGTGTATTCAGCTTCAAAAGAGAAATGAGCTTTGCCTGCCGCGCGGCGGTCCTTCAGATAATATCCGGCTTTCGAATAAAACCAACCACTTCCCTCGACAGACCCAACACGTTTCTCAAACACGGTAATGCTCTCGTAGACATAAGATACGCTTGCATCACACAGATCCGTTAAGGTGACCGTAACAGCATACGTGCCCGGATTTGCATAGGAATGCGTGACGCTGAAACGCGCTTCCGGACTTGCGATCACCTCGGGCGCAGAAAGATCACCCCACGCGATGGTTGCGCTCTTAATATTGTCGTCAGAATATACGATGCCCAATGACACAGGCTTGTTTGTTTCAACCGGCGAGACCGAAGGCGTAACAGCCGAAATCACCGGATCGCTGTTCACTACGATGACTTTCTGCACTGCAGTCTGGATATTGCCATGGATATCGGCAACTGTCCACGTGACGAGATGCTCACCTACCGGGAATATATTATCATCCTGGTCACTTGAGATGGTATTGATTCCGCAATTATCAGTTGCAACGGGAGCCTGAAGAACAATCGTTGCTGAACAGGCACCTGCATCGTTGGTCGCAACCACGTCAGCAGGAGCGACGATGACGGGAGGTGTCGTATCTTTCACAGTGACCGTTGTACTACAGCTACTGCTTTTACCGTTCGCATCTGTTACCGTAAAGGTGACTTGTGTTTCACCCATTGGATAAGGTCCCGCGGGCGATACAGAGAATTTCAGTTCGCTGCCATTGGTGCTGCTTGATCCTGCATCAAAATCACCTGCCTCGACAAGTGCTTCACAATTTGCGTCTACTGAAACAGTCAAAGGTTTGCAGACTGCAATCGGCGCTGTGTTGCAATTGGCTTTTACCTCCACCTGGTCAGTCGTTGTACAACCATTGGCGTTCGTGTAGGTTACAGTATAGATGGTGGTTGCCTCCGGACTTGCCAGGGGATTGCGAATCGTAGCATCGCTCAGACCTGCGGAGGGAGACCAGCTATAGAACTCATCCGTGGAAATGACCTGGGCCGAGATACCTCCCAGATAAACACCCATGCCATCGCCCACTACCTGAACGGCAAGCGTATTTTCGGACGTGTTGTTCCAGTATTGAATGAACTGACTCTTATTGAAAGTTATCTGACGCGGATACTGTCCGAAGGATTCCGGGAAACAGGTTCCCGTTGGATCATTATCCTGAAAGGTACCGATCGCCTGACCATTCAGGGAGAAAGAAAAAGTTGATATTTCCGTAAATGGAGAATAGTACAAAAGGAAAGTGAGTTGTGAGGGATCAGAAGCCCTGACCGATGAAGCAAAAACATGATCATTAAAGAACTCAGCACCTTCCGTGCAGAGGTCCTCTACAAAAGTACAGTTACCTGTACCTCCTTCAGCATCAAATAAACACATGCTGGCAACAGATCCACTTGAACTCCCGCCGGAATTAACGGTCGCGTTAAGCTGAACCGGGGCATCACAAAAGATCTGATCTTCGCCTGCCCGTACGCTCGCGGCGGAAACTGTCACAGCAGTGGGCGTCGAGACTCCGCTGCAGCCCTCCTGACTTGATACGGTGACCGAATAATTTCCGGCTTTGGAAACTGTTATGGATCTTGTCGTTTCGCCCGTACTCCACAAATAAGAATAGGTACTTCCGCAAATCTGCGCGTTGGCCGTGAGCTCGACACTTCCTCCGGCACAAAGGGTTGTCGACCCCTGGGCTGTGATGGATACGCCGGAATTAAAGACGATGCTGATGGTTTGGTTCGCTGAATTACAGGCACTGGTGGTGTGAAGACCTCCCCACTGATACCCATTAATCTGAGGTCTGACTGAATACGTATCAGAACAATCGCACGAACTGGCAGTGCGATCCACCGTCAGAAACGTGCCATAGCCACCTCCACAAACGGAAGTGCCGCATGAATTATCTACCGTCCATGTGTGACCATCTGAAGTCACACTTCCCGGAGTCCTTGAATATAAAAGCGTAGCCAAAGCGGTGGCCGCCTTTGGATCGGTAATGGTTAGTCCGACGTTATCCGCCGTGCCCGACATCGTAACGGTGCTGAAATTCTTTTGGCCAAGCTGATCCAGGAAAAGTGACCAGTTCGTGCATTGTTCGATGGTCGGCTTTTGTCCCTGGAGAAAGCTATCTGTCCATGAAACAGTTTGTGCATAGGCACTCATTGCCATGGTAGAAAGCAGCAAAACCAGTGTAGTAAATTTTCGGAATTTTGTCGGAATACGTCTAGACGTTATTTCAAACAGACAAAGGTCACCAGAAAGGCTCATCGTGGAAGTTTTAGGGGCGTTTAAATCTTAAAAGATTATATCTTAATCTCAATATTGCGATTTGTTTGAACCTGACCCTGTTCCACTTCACGATGCGCCCAAGGATCGGTTCTTTTCACGAGAGGGGTTTTTGTGTGATACCTGGACGGGTATATTAACTTCAGAGCCCTAAGGTAACCCCATAAATGTAAATTGATTTACCGGGATAAATTTCCCATTTCAGGAATTCGGGCAATAAAAAAGGAGACTCATCGTCTCCTTCTTCACTTCAGCCATGGAAGGCCTACATATTTTTCACGATTTCATTGCCGAATTCGGAGCACTTTAACAAGGTAGCTCCTTCCATCAACCGATGGAAATCATAGGTAACCTTTTTGGCGGCGATGGCGTTGTCCAATCCTTTGTAGATCAGGTCGGCCGCTTCCTGCCAGCGCATGTATTCAAACATCATGGCGCCGGAAAGGATCACGGAACCAGGGTTAACCTTGTCCTGGCCTGCGTATTTCGGAGCCGTACCATGGGTAGCCTCGAAGATCGCGTGACCAGTTACATAGTTTATATTGGCGCCCGGCGCGATTCCAATACCACCGACGATGGCGGCCAGGGCATCAGAGATATAATCACCGTTGAGATTCAAAGTAGCCACAACGGAATATTCATCCGGTCTCAGCAAAATCTGCTGGAGGAAAGCATCCGCAATCGCATCTTTAACGATCAGCTTGTGCCCATTCTTTTCGATCACCTGCCAGGGTCCGCCGTCGAGATCTTTTGCACCAAATTCATTTTTCGCCAGGGCATATCCCCAATCCCTGAAGCTACCTTCAGTGAATTTCATGATATTGCCTTTGTGTACAAGGGTAAGGTTCGGCTTTTTGTGTTCGATGGCGAACTCTAAGGCTGCACGCACCAGACGTTCCGTCCCTTCCTTGGAAACAGGCTTGATACCAATGCTTGCCGATTTGGGAAAACGGATCTTCTTGAAACTCTTCGGGAAGGTTTCTTCGAAATATTTCAGGAATTTCTGATTCTCTTCTGTGCCGGCCTGAAATTCAATGCCAGCATAGATGTCTTCGGTATTTTCCCTGTAAAGGACCATATCTGTTTTCTGCGGCTCTTTCACCGGTGAGGGAACCCCCTTAAACCATCTTACAGGTCTCACGCACGCATACAAGTCCAGCTCCTGACGGAGCGCGACGTTGAGTGACCGTATTCCACCTCCGACAGGGGTAGTTAATGGACCTTTTATACCTACCAAGTATTGTCTGAATGTATTCAGTGTTTCCTCGGGCAGCCAGTTATTTACTTTATTGAAGGCCTTTTCACCCGCCAGGACTTCTTTCCAGTTGATTTTTCTCTTTCCCTTGTAAGCTTTCTCCACCGCGGCGTCAAAAACATGTTTTGAGGCAGGCCAAATATCGACGCCGGTTCCATCACCTTCTATAAATGGAATGGTTGGGTTGTCGGGAACCACCAGCTTTCCGTTGCTGATGCTGATTTTTTGATCACTCATTTCTTGCTGTTTTAAGGTTTTATATAGGGCTTCTGAAAAGCGCCGAAAAATAGTCAGGATTACCGGATTTTGTGATCCATTGCAGTAAAAAATGTCCCTAAATTCAGGATTAACCGAATCGCGAATCGATAAGGGCCGTTTCAAACGGTGTTTTATTTTGATTCGATGAACCTCCAATTGGAAGTAAAGTAGATTTCGGGTGGGCGAAATCGTTTGTTGAAATTCCAGGGCTGGTTGCAATCAGATTTTAACGAGGTAATAATGCGGTGAGTTTTCCGTTTACAAACTTGCAGACGGCATCCGGCCGTTTGTATAATCTATACCGTTCGCGTAATTGCGCTGAGAATCACTATGGCATCTTTCATGAAATCTGTTCTTTTTATTGCAGCGCTGCTGTTATTACAGGGCCTTCGGACGATTGATCCTTTGTCCGGTGCAGAAAGCATTTGTCTGTCGCCGGAAGAGAAGAAACTTTACGACCTCATCACGGAATACCGGAAAGCTCAGGGCCTGCCGGCGATCGAGATATCAGCAAAGCTTACGAGCGTAGCCCAGACGCATGCACGCGATCTGGCACAAAACTATCAGTTCGACCCTAAGAACAAATGTAATCCGCATAGCTGGTCAAAGAGGGGGAAATGGTCCTCTTGCTGCTATACAAGTGATCATCAACAGGCAAAATGTATGTGGGACAAGCCCAGTGAGATTGCCGGGTATGAGAGTCCGGGGTACGAGATTGCTTATTACAGTTCAGCGGGAGCAAGCGCCAGCGAAGGACTGGCAGGATGGAAAAAAAGTCCCGCACACAATCCGCTGATCATCAATGAGGGCATGTGGAACAAGGTGACCTGGAAAGGCATCGGCATCGGCATTTACAAAGAGTATGGTATTGTCTGGTTCGGAGAACTCGAGGACAAAAGCACATTAGACTTGTGCCCTACGCCTTAATACTTTTCATTTTCGTTCGGGAAGGATTTCGATTTTACATCGGAGATATAATTCTTCACCGCGTCTGTCACGATGCTGTCGAGGTCGGCATATCTCCTCAAAAAACGTGGCTTGAATTCCTTGCTGATACCGAGCATGTCCTGCATCACCAGCACCTGCCCATCCGTATCAGGACCCGCCCCGATCCCGATCGTGGGTATATGGACAGCCTGTGACACTTTCTTCGCAAGGTCCGCCGGGATCTTCTCCAGCACCATACCAAAGCAACCGCATTCGTCGAGTAGCTTTGCATCGTCCATGAGCTTTTTCGCTTCTGCTTCTTCCCTGGCCCTGACGGTGTATGTGCCGAATTTATAAATGGACTGCGGCGTCAACCCCAGATGACCCATCACCGGAATGCCCGCGCTTAAAATTCTTTCTACTGAATCTTTTACTTCACTGCCACCCTCGAGTTTTACGGCGTGCGCGCCCGCTTCTTTCATGATGCGGATCGCGGACCGAAGGGCTTCTCCTGAACTTCCCTGATACGTTCCGAAAGGAAGATCTACAACCACCAGCGCGCGCTTCACGGCGCGTACAACAGAGGCAGCATGATAGATCATCTGATCCAATGTAATGGGCAGCGTCGTCTCATGTCCGGCCATGACATTGGAAGCTGAATCCCCTACCAGTATTACGTCCACCGACGCTGCATCGATGATCTTGGCCATGCTGTAGTCATAGGCCGTAAGCATGGCGATCTTCTCGCCACGATTCTTCATTTCCTGTAGCTGGTGCGTGGTGATCCTTTTTACTTCCTGTTTGTGAATTGACATGACAAAAGATTATGGTATGCTATCGTACATAAACAGCGGTCTCTTTGCCGAGCACCACCTCAACGTGATCACGGATCGTTGTCGCCAGTTCATACCCCGTATACTGGGGGTAGATCGGAAACAGCGTATGACTGCGGTTTACCAACACAGCGGTCTCAATTTTCTTCACTTCGATATTCAAAAACGGTTTTAAGCCATAGGCAAATGTCCGCCCGGTATTCAGAACATCATCGACGAGAATGATGCATTTCTTCTGGAGTTCCCTGATACTGCAATCCAACGTCACGTCTGTTTGCTGAGGCGCGGATTTATCCAGCGTCACCTTCACGAGCAGTGTCTTGATCGGTGAAATGGATTCCACCTCCTTGATCAGAAGTTTGGCAAGTGTATACCCCTGCCCTTCTATGCCGGCGACAACAATACTTTTTTCGTTGAAGTTATGCTCATAGATCTCGTACGCCATCCTGCGGATCTTCTGCTTTATCTGGACGGAATCGAGAATCAGACTCTTTTCTGTCACCATAATTAACCGGGGATAGGCATTGCTTTACTATCTTTGAATGTGGATAGGATAACCATCGACTGAAGGCTGTCAACCACATCGATGTTGGACACTCTTTCCAACATGAGTTGCTGATAGGAGGCAATATCCACGCAGACGATCTTGAGGATAAAATCGGCTGCCCCTGTCAAGTGGTGGCACTCGACAATCTCTGGTATCTTCTTAATGGCGGTAATGAATTTTTCGATGTTATCTTTATTATGTCCCTTGAGAGAGGCCATCACGAAGGTACTTACCCCGAGGCCGACACTGGCTGGGTCTATCACTGCGTGGTAGCTTTTGATGACCCCGGAGATCTCCAGCTTGTTTACCCTTTCCAGGGTCGGCGCGGGAGACAATCCGATTTCCTTGGCTAATTGAGCGTTCGTGATGTTGGAGTTCGCCTGCAGGATCTCCAGTATTTTCCGGTCGGTTGCATCAATCTTTACAGATGATTTCATATCAATGATTATGGATTTTCTCTTGAATATAAAGCGGGGGTGCGTTTCTCCCAGGCTGCCTGATACTTTGTACGGCAGTCAATTCTTGTCACCAAATTTTATTTGGGCAAAAATAATGGAAAAACCAACGTAATGATGAATCTCGCCGAAAGAATTACGGCTTGTTTATGACCAGGATCTTTTGGCTGCTTCTCAGTCTGCCGTCATCGATCAGCAGCAGATAAACGCCATTTTCCAGACCCCTAAGATCCAGGGACCAACGGTTCAAACCTGTTCCGCCCGATGTTTCAACGGAACATACTTTCCTCCCCATGGCGTCGGCCAGCGAAATGACAACCGTTTTGCGGCCCTCAGCGATCCATTCAATATTGAGCAGTTCAGTCGCAGGATTCGGATAGGCTGGGAAGACGAAAGACTGATCTTTCAGATCCTGACACACTTTGTTGAAAGTGGGGTTCAGGTCGTGCGCTACGTCGATCACCACACAGATGTAATCAAGGTTCCCGGGATCCAGAATACCGGCACCCAGCACTGCATTATACTTTGTGCCAGGCAGTATAGGCTCGCCAACAACGTGCCGCAACGAAAGCTTACCCGAGAGGTCTATCTCCATTGGCAGATCTTTCAGGATCGTGTTGCCCTTGTTGTGAATGGTGGCGATGAGTTTCAGAGATCCGTCGGGGTTAGACGAAAGCGCAAGGAGCTCGATGTCGGCATCGGGCAAAGGCGCAACGATCGTCACATTGGCTATCGCAACACTTTCGCATTGCTGATCGTTTGACGCAACAAGTTTCACCGGGAAGGTGCCGGCCTCCGGATACGTGTGGACCGGAGATCGTTCCGTCGACGTGGCCCCCGTGCCATCCGAGAATTCCCACAGGTAGTGCGTTGCCTGGACAGAGGTGTTTACAAATGAAACTTCAAGTGGATACGCTCCGGAGGCCGGGTCTGCCGCAAAGGCTGCGGCAGGTGGGGAGAGTACCTGCACTTCTTTAGTGATATCATAAACACAGCCCGACGCCGCCGTTACCTGAAGCGTAACGTCATACTCTCCCAATGCCCCGAAAGTGCGGATCAACGGAGAACTGCTGAAAGCCTCTCCGCTCTGGAAACGCCACTCCCGGGATGAGACCGGATCGGAGCCAGAGGTGATGTCGGTGAAAATTGTTTCCTGCCCCACGCAATTCTTCAATACAGAAAAATCAGGGACCAGCGGCGCGGGTACATGAATCGTACGCGTAACTGTAGCAATGCAGCCATTGGATCCGGCCAACTCCAGGTATAACGGATAATCGCCGGGAGACTTAAAAGTATGTGTAACAGATGGACCGTCATAATAGGATGTCCCGATCTCCCAGTACAAACTGGAGATACTGTTATCCACCGGACCTGTAAAAACGACCGGAACATCATCGCAGGCGGGCGTTGACGCGTAGCTGGTTGACGGCGCCTGGTGAATACTGACACTTTTTTCTCCGGTGCCGGCACATCCGTATTCGGTGGTGGCGGTAAGTGTCACGTGATACGTGCCTCCATTTGCAAAAAGGTGTTGCGCATCCCCTGTATTCTGCTGTAGCGGAGGGGTGGCATCGCCGAATGCCCATAGCCATTCCGTAATCAGACTGCCGTCGGGATTGACCGTCTGGTTCCGGAAATCCGTGTTTACCCCGGAACAGGCATTGGGCGGGCCGTCAACCAAAAAATCTATGAGCGGTTTGGAGTGCACACGGAGGGTTCTCGTTTTTACATTTTCGCAGCCGACCGCATTGATGGCGGTGAGGGAAACAGAAAAGTCCCCCGGTTCGTTGAACCGCTGCGAAGCATTGAAGGTTGTGGCCGTTTGCCCGTTGTCAAAATTCCATTGATAACTTTCTGCGGATCCTGAAGTTTCATTTTGAAAGGAAAAAGTTTCGTCTTCGCATGTTCCGGTGAAAGAGAAGTCCACTACCGGTCCGGCTTCAACGGAAGCAGTGGTCTTTGTAATTTCATCTGCGCACCCTGGGATCGAGGTCATGAGTTTAATTTCTTTCGGGCCGGTGTCAGTGAATGTGTACTGCAAATCGCGCTCGGCACTGACCGGGCCATCGTCGACGAACCATTGATAAGACAGGTTTCCGTCGTAAATGTCGGGTGTAGTGGTGGGAAAGATGATGGTGGTGTTGGTGCAGAGGAGGGTTGGAGATAAATAGAAATCTGCAACAGGAGGTGGATAGATTTGAAGTTCAAGCGTATCGTATGCACGGCACCCATTATCATCGCCGACCTCCAATAGCACAGGATAGGACCCGTCGTTGGAATAAATGACTTGTGGGCTATTAAAGGCAGAAGTATTCCCATCACCAAGATCCCAGGACCATTGAGTCAGGTTACCCGAAGACCCACCGACCGAAAACTTCACTTGAGCAGATTGACATATGTTATCATGAATAATGAAAATCTCGGGAGCCATGTAGCCTGTCACAGTCAATTCACCAGATGCCTCGCTTAGAGAATACTTGTCGCTACTGGCCGTGAGATCGATTTTAAAAGTTCCGGTCGCATTAAATCTGAGACCGGACGGCTCATTGCCTGTACTCCATGAAACATTTTGTTCACACCCTCTTTCATACGAGAAAAGCTTCAAAGAACTGGTACTGTTTTCGTTCGCATGTAAAAGACTTTTTCCTTCATATTTCAGAACATCAAAGCCAATCGATACGGGCAACGCTGAATTGGGCAACTCAACCGGAACATTTGCCGGGTTAAGATCATGAAAATTAATAATCGCGAGTTTCTTCAGTTCGTTACTAATGACGCCGATATAGTTACCTCCGGTTTGATGGAGTTTGATCCGGTATGGTTTTTCTACGGAAGCAAAGTTGTACGTACCTTCGACGGATGGTGCAGCAAGTATGTCAGATCCAAAACTGAGCTGGGTAACAGAGAACTTAGTACTCCCATTTTGGACAAACGACGTCAGGTGCGCAATCCATCTCGCGTTGGTTTTGACAATACTGATTCCTAAAGGAAACTCGACCGTGCCGACTGAAATGTTCGTAACTACTGGAGAATTCGAAAAGGAAGTCCCGAAATTGACGCGACGAATTGTATTATCTTGTGTGACCACGGAAAGTAACACCAACAATCCGTTTTGCTCAACAACTTTCACATCAGCAAAACGTTTCGGACCTGCAAGATTCAATCGCGTCGCAACCGGTATGTTCGCCAGGGATGTGCCAAAATCGAGTCGTGCGATGTCCCCGTTGTAGCCGATAAAGCCATACCATGCACCGTTGCTGAAATAGATATCAATACCTTCGGGGGAATTCAGATAGTTGCCGGGATTTCCAAGATCTTGAAGCACAGGAATTGAGGCCGGATTATTACCAAAATCCAGTCTAATCAGTTTGTTAGCCGACCGATTAACCAAAAAGCCGAACCACCGATCTCCATCTCTGACAATTTTATATGAAGCGCCCGCTGAGAGACCCGAGTCAGTTTGAAGACTGGTCATCATTGGAGACTCCTGGAAAGTCTCCGGACAAAAGTCCCACAGAAAATGAGTAGCGCCGGTGGAATTATTTGAGAGCAAGACATTCTCATTCTTGCAGACTGAATATACACCCTGAGGAAAATCGAATTCTGCAACAGGTTGCGCCTGCGACATATAGCCCATCACCAACAAAAAAACAGTCGCAATCCTCATCATACACATTATATAATTCTTTGAGAACGGTGGTAACCCGTATGCGAAGGTCTGATTAGCCGATCTCATGGATGATTTCCTTGTATATTCTCCTGTTCGTTTCAAAGCTACGGTAATGCAGCGCCAAGCCCCGGATCTTTTCACGCAAAACGATAGGATCGATCTCAAGCGTGCTTTTTATTTTGGCAAATGCAGGACGAAGATTGCGCAGACTAAATATCGCCCCGGCTTGATGCTTCTCAATTATGAAAGAGGCGTCGCCAATTGCATCAGAAATCAGCACGGGAAGCCCAACTGCCCAGTATTCCCCAACCTTGACCGGAGAAAGAAATTTCTTTGAGGGGGTAGGTCGGTAAAGCGCGAATGCAAAATCAGCTGCCGACAAATAGGCAGGCACAGCCTCGTGCCCGACCTTAAGGACATGATAATTTTCATTCTTGAATCCGTGACTCAGCAGTCGGGCAGCAATCTGTGGAGCGTCGTCCGGAGTGAGAATAACGAGCCTGAACCCGGGAAAGAAATTAAGGGCTTCTTCGAAGATCTGGAAGGCTTCTGAATCATAATAGAGCCCTCCGAACTTCCCGACATAGATACCGCAAACGCAATCCTTAGGAATATTTAAAACTGAACGCAAAGATTCGCGTTTCTCCGAATCAAATGAAAATATCTCTTGATTTACTGCGCAAGGCATCAACCGTATTCTTGACCGTTCAACGCCCTCAAGTTCGAGATCGCGTTCCATTGCAGGCGATACGGGCAACAAACAATGTGCGGTGTCCATCTGCTTTTTCTCCCACCGGCGCTGTAGAAAATAGCGTAGTCCCCATCTCCGCCAGACACCCGATTCCGCCATGTACTCAGCATGCGGCTCAAAAGATTCGACGACATAGGGAATGCGGGTTGCTCTATGCACAATGTATCCCAGCGCTCCGGCAGGAGTGCCTCTGCAAAACATCAATCTGACATTAAATGACTTGATGGCTTTCCCTATTTGTTGTGGAAATTGTGTAAAATCAACAAACTTATCAATATATCTCTTGCCTGACCAAAGTGGATGGTGAATTACCTTAGGGGGAAGATCCAAATTTGCTTTATTTCGACTGCGTTCTATGGTGAACAATATCACCGTCTTCACTTCGATCATCCCATCTAGGATTGCAAGATGAGGAATAACCGTGGAAGCTGTCAGCCCATCTTCAATACTCCAATAACAGATAAATACAACAGTCATTCAGTCAAGTATATTATTGTCCAAAGGCACAAACAGGTAGTTACTACACGCTATCGGAGCATGAATATCAAAATGGCCCGTCGCTGTTATATCGCCGTTCTCATTGATTTGATAAATACCGTAACCGCTCTCAGTCAGCAAGCGCCTCAAATCCTCTTGCCTCCTGACACGAAACTCATTTTTTATTGAGTATGCAGGAAGAACTTCACAGATGATACACGGTCTGTACCTCCGGATGACGTTTTCCAAACCGATAATCACTTCCAATTCGGCTCCTTCGACATCTATTTTAACAATCCCCGGATTGATGTCTGGCCAATTCTCAAGTTCATCTCCCCGGACTACCGATACAGATCTCGTTTGTCGTACGTCTTCATTTCTGAATTCTTTGACCATCGAAGCGCAGGAATCATCGGGATTCTGATGGTAGAAATTCAGAGCGGCAGCCCCGGTTTTATCCGACAGGCCGAAAGGATAAATTGCTGAATTCTGAATATTATTGATCTTAATAAGTTCTTGTGCGTACTCCACGCAAACAGGGTTGGGTTCAAATCCGGTATATCGGGTCGCCGGATACAGGGATTTGAGGATCAATAGACTCTGCCCAATGTTTACGCCCACATCAACAAACGACTTGTCATTGTGAAGATATGCTTCCGTGAAAGCCATCACTTTCAGCAACCATTCTTCATAACCCAGGCAATGAGAATAACCTATATCATTCAACAACGGGATCTTAAAAACACTTTTTCCAAAACCCGTTCTGGTATTCAGCTTGAAATGCTTTAGTAGCCGGGTGCGATGCAAGAGTTTGATGAATGATCTATGTATTACCATGCTTTATATCAGTCAATGTGTCCACCCCGTTAAGAGATATTTGAGAGCCTTCGAAATCTTTCCATGAGATAAAAATGACAGAAACATGATCCTTCTGATCTTAAACAATAGAAACCACCTGTTGAATAAATCGAGTCTGTCACTGAATAGCAACAATACTTTGCGATAATACTGCTCGTAACCTTTTCCAAGCGCCTCAATATTCCCCATCGCTGATCCAGGTGTCTGACGGTACTGATATATAGTGAATTCCACATAATCATAGTTGCCTGTCCTTGCAACCTCCGCAAGAAACAGCAGATCCTCCGCATGACGCATATCCTCATCGAAGGAATAACGAACGCCAGGCAATACTCTGATCATCCATGATAATAACAAAAAGCAATCAGACTTCAATTTCAAGAGCGAAGAAACCACCTCTCCTTTTCGGCTGGGCGTCCATTCTCTTACCAGTCCAACCATCGAAGCGTCAAATACTTCAACACGTCCATCAACCATATTCACTTCGGGAACCGCTAACAATACAGCCAATCTTCCAGAGATTGATTCAGAAGGCAAAACATCATCTGCATCTAAAAAACAAAGAAATTCACCCTTCATATGAGCCAGTCCTTTATTTCTTGCAGCGGAAACACCTCTGTTTGTCGAATGGTCGTAGAATCGAATCCGAGGGTCGTCGTATTGCAGGATAACATCCCGACTCTTGTCAGTACTTCCATCATTTACAATCAGGAGTTCCCAATTTTGATGAGATTGATTTAATACTGACTCGATTGCCGTACCCACATACGCTGACGCATTATAAACAGGCATAATAATGGAAACGAGCGGATGCATACCTAGTCGATCAGAGAGTTTAATAAGAGATCAATTCGTTCGATCTGCGAAGCGTAGGTATTCGAAGCAGCGTATTCCTTTCTTTTGGCCACAAGAAACGGCGATGTATACTGATCGATATTGCCACAAACCTTTTGAAACAGCGCAGGCAGTTCTTCATTGTGATCGGACATAATAACCAAATCGCGCTTATCCTTATACTCATCCGTATAGTTGATGACCGTTGGCTTGCCGGTCGATAAGAATTCCAAAATCTTATGATGATTGGAATTTACAGCAGCATCTGCCCCGTAATAGCACATCAAAAAAACAGTCATCTGATTCAATAAACAGGGAAGTTGTTCCGTTTCCACACGACCCAGCAGCTTAACATTAGGCAACGCAGTGAGATGCGAAGCGATTTCAGATCCAGTTTTGTACGGACCAATAAACATGAAATTGATGTCGGGATTTTCCATAACAATGCGGAACAAAGTTTCATGATCAACGCACCAGTTATCAAGATTTCCGACATATCCAACTTTCATTTCTGGCTTGATCGTACCAGAACTATTATTCTCGTAAACAGCTGGCGGTTCAAGAAAATGGCGGGCAAGACCATGATTTATCTGAGCTGTAATTTTATCCTTTGCGGTAATCCGTTCCAGTATCAACTTTGAAACGGATAAGATTACATCCGCGGACTCGAACAACTGAAATTCAAGGGGAGCTTTGTGAACGTCCACCACATGGTAGATCTTGACATCTGTCTCCCAAAGTCGCATGTTTTGAAATCGAAAAGAATCGAATGACCATACAACATCAAAATTCACCTTACACAACCGCTTTATTTTTCGAATTAAGACAGAGTTTAATCCATCCCGAAATAAAGCAGGAAGCCTATTGGCACCGCGAATCGTCTTATAGTTCACAATATTGACATTAGCTTCCTTTGCATCTCGTTTTACCGAATTCTCGTATGCCGGCGGATTAAGGAAGAACACATTATTACCCAAAGAAGCAAGAGCTCTGGCATAATGGTGTTTCGAAACCGGAATATGATCCCATGGCTCGGGTGAGATAATTAAGATATTTTTATTAATGAGATGTTTCATCGGAGTATGTAAGAATTGCTTCAATGAGCAGCGTCAACACTGTTTTCGGCTAGCGGTGAAAGGTTGAAAAATTGATGTATTTCATTCACAAATTGCCTGTAATTATGACGGGCATCAAATTCCTGTTTGTAGTATTGATAGATACTTCTCCGGTCAAATCGTCTCTGCAGCAATGTCTGCTCAACTTCAAAAAGTATTTCATCGATTCCGGCATTTACCCGGATCAGTTTCCCGGTTGTATCGTTTACAATTTCCGGGATGCCGTTGAGGTCGCACGCGAGCACGGGAATTCCAAATGATATGGCTTCCATCATGGAGACAGGTATACCCTCGGACTCACTGAGAGAAACAAATAAGTCAACATAAAAACGCTTGTAAAACGCAAGAATATCATCATTGCTTACATTCCCCTTGATCTGTACTGTAACGTTTTCAGGAAGGTTTCTGACGGCCTCCTCAAGTTCCGTCCTCGCGGGACCATCGCCAAAATGAACCCAGCTGATATTGAGTCTGGTGCGCTGCAGAACCTCGGCCACCAGCCGCATTCTCTTCAGCGGAATAAGTCGCGCGCATGTCACTATCAGATAATCGCATCCTTTGATTCTCGGCTTTTCAATTGGAACACCAGGATCCTTTACCCCCAGTCGCGAAAGTCTCATCTTATGCCGCAGGCGTTCTGGCAGTCTCTCTTGCATGTACTTAAGACCATGTTCACTGATTGCAAAAACCGCATCAAGATATTTCACGCGGTATTCGCGAAAAGAAACACACCCCTCAAACTGGCGTTCATCATATAGATCAAAGCCATGCACCCGGGCGAAACTCCTTTTTATCAGGCCCTGCCTCTTTAATAAAGCCATCGCAATTGTTGCGTCTACGAGCCAGTAATCGTAGAACAAAGCATCTTGCAGATTATTCGATAAAATAAATCGCTTCAACGCTGATACCTTCTGGACCTCATTCAGAAAATACCCAGCGAAACTTCTGTGGTATTTGATATAGTTTCTCCGGGTGGGGTATTGCAGCGAATAGAGAAATACCCTGACAAAATCAATAAAATTGATCATCAATCGCATCCATGTTCGTCTTGAATTCAGCGACGAAAAGATACTCACAACCTCAACGTTACCAAAGATCTGATTACGCTGGCTATTCTGCGGCAAAATATAGATTTTATCAAAGGATGAGGCCAAATGCGGGATTTCATTTTCCAGAAATGGATCGGGGTATGTAATCGTCAAAATTACGAGAGCTTTCATGAATGGATAGATTTGAAGAAGTTCATATAAGCTCTACCCTTCGCCCCATAGCTGATTTGATGCATCGCATGTGAACGCATCACCTCATGAATATCCGGAATCTGCAATGCAGTGCGCGCAAAATCAACAACCTGTTCAAAATCAAAAGACGGCTCAAGGGCATCGGGCGGAATCATCACCTTTAGAAAAAAGGGCTCCATACTCTTGTTATGCATCAAATCCGTGTCATCATAGCCTACGACGAAGGGCAAACCACGTGCCCAGTACTCCCGCACCTTGAGGGTGCAGGCCTCCTTCATCTGGTTCCTGAATAATGCGAGCGAGCCAATGCCTATGTCGCACTTATCCACGAGGGCATCGAGGTCTTCGTTCGCCTGATGATTCAAGAGGACTACGTTCTCCATTGCCCTGGCAACGGACGTCAATCTTTCCTCTATGTCTCCGGCGATGTAACAACAAATCTTAGTGGGTCCACTATACCGCTTCAAACTATTAAGCAGAATATCAACGCCGTGCCACGCAGCAGGTGACCCTGCCAGGAACAGAACATTAAGGCTTCCGGGCGACGGTCTTTCATTCCTGGATTTCAACTTCACACGCATGATGTCAATTCCATTACTGATGCTGACTGACCGGCAAGGAATACCTGTTCGTTGGATTTGACGATCACAAATCTCACCCGTTACTCCGATCATTCCAGAAGCGGCTCGCCGGACACTTCGCCCAAAAAAACTCTCACCCCACAGGAAATACCGATACCAAAAGGAATTGGTTGAGCGCAATCTCAATTCTTCTTCCTCAAGGGTATTGTGTTCAAAAACAATCTTAAACCTCGCTGAAAATTTCTTCATGAAGTGGTGTAAAAAGAAATCCGCCACGGGATATCGCATCAAAACGATATCACAATTCTTATCCTGAAGATAATGTGAAATCGTCTCGTAGATCTTTCGTTGCTCCATGATCACCGACAAACGCCATAACAAAGGCAAGCGCGCAACAAAGGCGGATAAAGTATGATCCACTTCTATAACCCTATAGTCGGATTCTATCGCAACCTTCTCACGAATCCCGCGAACAATGAGAATCGTAATATCACCACCGGCTTTTCGGATGGATTCGGCCTTATCAGATAACTTCTTCCTGACTCCGCCGGTCGGTGTACCCAGTACCAAATATAATATCCGTATAGCCCTCACTTGACTCAAAACTTCAGGTTGTTAAACAAATAGTCCAGGAACATTTTCAAACCAGCCATCAAGGCAACCAACAATCCCATGATTGAGACGAGGTGTATGAAAAATTTAAAAGCCGGTAGTTTCAGGTAACGCAAAACTGTTATAAGCTGGACGCTGTACAAGACCACATTGAAAGCCATCAACGAAGCAATACATAGTTCCAGCGTCTCAAAGGCATAGACCGCTGTTAAGAGGACGGCAAATCTTCCTGCAAATGCTGAAATCTGGAAGTGGAACAATTGTTTTTCCTTGCGCAACGTATAGAACACAGCATCAAATGATACACAGATCAACTCCAATACGTAATATAATGCAAGATACTGTGCCAATTTTCCACTTAATTCCCAATCCACCCCGAAAACAAAAGTGAACAACATGGGGCCAAAAATGAAGATGATCGAATATGGAACAGCCGATAGGAGCAATAAGCCATAGAACATTTTCGTCACAGCATCCTGAAAACGACTGAATGATTCCGCATAAAGATCCACTGCCTTTTTATAAAAGACAGAGGAAACAGAGTAGGCAAAAAGGCGTTTAGGAAGATCCAGCATACTGATCGCAAAAGCCAGAACGCCGAGGGCGGGTAGACCGAATTTTGAGGTCAATAGAAAAAATGGCAGTTGCTCCGAAGTTAACACCAACCAAACCCCGGGAAGATTTATGAGGGGATAGGCCTTGTATGCAAGAAAGACTTCTTTCATTTGTAAAAAAGAAATCCTGCTAAACGCTTCGCGAATTTGGCCTTTTATGATGAAGCCGACGCTCAGAATCAGGCCCGCTATTTTACCCAACCCGTCCCCAAGAATCAAACCAATATGCATACCGTTGGTCAACCATCCGAATATCAGGTTAAAAAACCTGACGCTGACCAGAAGGGATGTATCTATTGCCACCGATTTCTTAAAGACATTCAACCTGTACTGCCATTGGCCAAATATCTGGTTGGCGGAGATCAGGAGAATCATGACAGGGATCAAATAGAAATAAGGCATCAGCGACTCCGCCTTCAGAGCCTTCAAGAAGGCGCCGCCATTGAAGGCAAGGAACAGAGACACCACGATGGACAATGCAATACTTGTGAGAAAAGAAAGGCGCATGAGCACGTGAAATTCCCTATCCTCCTTCGGCAACAAGAATGCCTGCGGAAAACGCATGGTAGCCAGCATTGCGAAATTCGAACAGATCGCCGTGAACAAAGCATACATACCGTAAGCTTCGGGCCCATAGATTCTCGCGAGCACAGGAGAAACAATCACCTGAATCAAAATATTCAGCCCAGTACCGGACAGCACAGCCAGATAATTTTGAGAGAATGATCCGGACCTTTTGTATCCTCCGCAGGCTTCGCGAATAATTGCCCCAGCGTTAGTCAAGTAAGCCATAGAGTTCGGACGTTAACTTATCTTGGCCGGGATAATTGATCAACACAGCATCCATCCCACCCTTAAAAAAGAACATCGCGCCGGCCGCAACCGCGGACGCCCCATGTTCAATAGCCTTCCTGAAATCTTCTATCGAGGCAGCACCGCCGCATGCAACCACCGGAATATTTAGAATTTTTGAAACAAAATGAATCATTTTCAAGTCATATCCCTTCAAAGTTCCATCGTGCTGAATGGCATTTAAGAACACCTCCCCAACACCAAGTTCAAGCACGTATCGCAATTGCCGTTCAAAAGCACCAGCTACACTTCGGGTGTTATGGCTTGTCCTGATAACCTCCTGTCCTGCCCAGTTCTTTTTGTAATCAATAGACGCGATGATACTTTGCTTTCCATATCTACCTGAAAGCTCGCGGATCATTTCAGGGTTT
Source organism: Chryseosolibacter sp. (assembly GCA_049791675.1). Lineage (GTDB taxonomy): Bacteria > Bacteroidota > Bacteroidia > Cytophagales > Cyclobacteriaceae > Chryseosolibacter. Next base: position 4,803 of record JBARAD010000204.1, on the reverse strand, counting down.
GAAAACAGAGCAGTATTGAAACTTATCTTTTCGACCCCGCTCTTAACAATTGTTTCGGCGTGCTCCATGCTTCGGAGATGTCCCCCATACGCTAACGGCATAAAACTCTCAGATGCCATCTTGCTGATCAAATCAAAATCCGGGCGGCTTTTTTTGGGATGCTTTGTTATGTCGACTATGAAAAGCTCGTCCACTTCCTTATCATTGAAGATCCTGATAGCGTTGATGGGATCACCGACATAGACAGGAGATTTGAAATGACGGGTGACCACGGCGCGACCGTTTTCTATCATGATCAATGGAATCACCCTGACACGTTTCATATTTTCAGAAAGTTTTGAAATAGTTTCACTCCGAACCGATGACTTTTTTCCGGATGAAACTGAACTCCAAAGATATTGTCACGTTGGAAAGCACTCGCAAATTCATACCCGTAATACGTTGTTCCGATAACCTGCTCCTCTACAGAAAAATCGAAATGGTAGGAATGAACAAAATAAAAGCGGGCTCCTCGTTCTAATCCTTCGGAAAGCGGACTTAGTCTTTTGAAGGTGACATCAGCCCAATTCATGTGTGGTGTTATCGCTACCTGCTGCGGATCAAATTTTCTTGTAACCGCATTCATCCAACCCAATCCTTTTTGATCACCTTCTTCGCTCTGTTGCGTCATCAGTTGGGCGCCAAGGCACAATCCAAGGATGACCTTTTTCTTTTCGAACACCTGATAATTCAAACAAGGCACCAAATTCCTTTTCAGCAGTTGTTGCATCCCGTACGAAAATGCTCCTACGCCTGGCAGTATGATCTTATCAGCCGAGTCAATAGCATTTAGATCCGAAGTGACCAACGCCTTACCACCTGCTTTCCTTATGATATTCTGAATGGCCATCAGGTTGCCAACGCCGTAATCAATAATCGCTACCATCGCGATGAGACCTTTCTGGGTGTATATAATATCCCGATTGCCCGCAATAGTCGTACGGGAACATACATCAGCGCCTGAAAGATTTTGTAGAAAACCTGGTAGCCGGTATTCCTGTCAGTCGGGAAAGCCGCATGCGGTACCGGCGACGCCTCCATAATCCAGGACCATTCAGCGTCAGAGAATCCCAACTTCTTTTTTACGTATTCCAGGTCCGATAACTGATCGTCAGCAGCGTATGGTGCTACGGTCAGCTCCCGGATAGCCTCTTCGCGCGTCAACTGGCCGGAAAGAATCAGATTCGAAAGGTGAGCCTTTCTCTTGTCAATATTAAACTTCACAGGAAGGTAATATCCCTGATAAAAGCGGGTAAAGACCGACTCATGATGCTTGCCGCCGTAATCAGACCATCCAAAATAGTTCATCACCTCTTCCTTAACCCTGGCCTTGTTGTAGCCGACGAGATCAAGGAGATTTACTATTTGAATACCGCACACGGCTTCATAAAAATATCTTTCAAACAGACCCAGCCGAGGAAGTTTAGTGAGTCGTCGCGTTCCGAATTTCCGGTGGATTGACCGAAGATTAACAAGATCCAGTTTGTTTTTATAGACCCATCCTTCCGGGTTGATGGACTCCGTCACAACGTTGTTCCCCGCAAGAATAAATTTTATTCCTTTCGAATACGCGATCTTATGAAGCGCAGCAAAAATAAGTTGGTCCGTTGGAACCTCCACGTCCACAACGGAAGCAAGAAAATACGACCGTTGCAAATCACGAAACTCCTCCCAATCCATCACATATGTATGCAGCGGCAAGCCTAAGACATTAACAATTTTTTCAATGTTCTGTACTGCAAGTTCGGAATTCCAACCGTTATCGAAATGAACAAGCAATGGCCTTAAACCATTTCTTTTCGCAAGGAGTGCGAGGTAAGTGCTATCCATGCCACCACTTACTCCTAACACACAGTCGTATTCCTTATTCTGTCCGACAGCTTTGATCGTTCTGATTATGGACTCAAATTCCCGATCCAGGACATCGGAGGTCCTTTCGACTGTACGTTTTGCCAGTTGTTCATAATAACGACAAAAATTACATTCACCGTTTTCGTCGAAAGTAATATTCGGAACAGTTGTGTCAAGAACTGTTTTTGTGCAGATTTCGCCTTCCCTGACCTTGCCGGGAAAATCAGAAACAGATGCTTGAGAATCCAACGCCACCATATGCTTCCAGGAAGAAATAATTACTTTTTAATAAACCTATAGTTGTAGTAAAGTTACTCAAATATTGAACAAGTTTTTTAAACCTGAAATAAAATGATCCGCATTACAACTATTATTGGAGCCCGACCCCAGTTTATCAAAGCATCGGTGATGTCAAGGTGCTTCAGTGCGTCTGAATTCGTAGAAGAGGTATTGGTTCACACTGGTCAGCACTTTGACTATAATATGTCTGATGTGTTCTTTACTCAATTGAAAATACCTGCACCCAAGTATAACCTTGGCATTCATAACGCCCCACATGGGAAAATGACTGGTCAAATGCTGATGGGCATCGAAAACGTACTGATGGAAGAAAAGCCGGACTATGTCCTGGTTTATGGAGATACGAATTCAACACTTGCTGGGGCCCTTGCGGCAAAAAAACTTAACATTCCGGTGATACATGTCGAGGCGGGCCTTCGCAGCAGGAACAATAAAATGCCTGAGGAAATCAACCGGATTCTAACGGATCGCATAAGCGATCTCCTCTGCTGTCCAACGGACACCGCACTGGAGAATTTAAGATTGGAAGGATTTAAATCGTTTGATGCTTCGTTTCAAAAGACAGGGGATGTCATGGAAGACGCGCTAAAGTACTACGAAAGGTTCGAGGACACCTCCGGAATAATAGATCGGCTACAAGTTGCTCCTGAAAAATACGTCTTGTGCACCGTCCACCGCGCCGAAAACACTGATATTCAGGAAAATCTGAGTCAGATCATGGAGGCACTGGTTCTGATCGCAGACCAGACCGATGTAGTTTTACCACTGCACCCGCGAACCCGAAGTATACTAAAGTCTTTACCTCACCACAAAAACTTACATTTGATAGACCCTGTTGGGTACCTTGAATGTCTTCATTTAATTAAGGAAGCAAATATGGTTTTGACTGATAGTGGCGGCATGCAAAAAGAAGCTTATATGTTCAAGAAATTCTGTATCACCTTGCGCGACGAAACTGAATGGACGGAACTCACAGCGCTCTCTTGTAATTTTCTGACCGGAGCAAAAAAGAAGCTTATTCTTGAGACATACAACGCAGTTCAAAAGTTAAGTTGGCAGGCGCCGGATGACCTGTACGGTGGTGGGAAAGCCCATGAACGGATTTACGATATGATTCTTATGGATGCCCGAAAGCGAGGTATTATATGAACGTACTATTTATTTGTCCTTACCCCACAGGCACCGCACCTTCCCAACGATTCCGCTTCGAACAATATTTTTCTTACTTACAGGAAGGAAATATCCAATCGGAGGTACGACCTTTTTTTTCTGCCGTCACCGGTCAAAAATTCAACCAACCTGGACCTTTCATATTTAAGTTAGTCTATTTATTAAGTGGCCTACTCAAAAGGTGCTACCTGCTCTTTTCCTTAAAAAAATTTGACATGGTATTTATCCACCGTGAAGCCGTCCCTTTCGGTCCGCCTGTTATCGAATGGGTGATCGCCCGGATCTGGAAGAAAAAAATAGTCTATGATTTCGATGACGCCATTTGGCTGACCGATAGAACAAACGAACCCTGGATTGTCAAACGAGTGAAATGGCGATCAAAGGTGGGGGTCATTTGTAAGTTGAGTCACAAAATTAGTTGTGGAAATCCTTACCTGGCTGAGTTTGCCAAATCATTCAATGCAAATGTTTACGTGATACCAACAACAATTGACATTGAAAATGCACACAACCCTCGGAAAAGATCCGTCCGATCAGATGCAGGAACAACCATCGGGTGGACCGGTTCACATTCTACTCTTAAATACCTTTCTACAGTCGTTCCTGTATTGCAGGCCCTGGAAGAAAAGTATCTTCAAATCGACTTTCTCATCATTGCTGACAAAAATCCCGGCTTACCATTGAAAAGAATGACCTTCAAACCCTGGAGAAAGGAAACAGAAATAGAGGATCTGGCGGAAATCGACATCGGTATCATGCCCTTGCCTGATGATCCCTGGACCAGAGGTAAATGCGGTTTTAAGGCATTACAATATATGGCAATGGGTATTCCCGCGGTACTTTCTCCTGTCGGAATCAACCGTGACATTGTTGAAGATGGACAGGAAGGTTATTGGTGTACCACTCCTGAAGATTGGTCCACTCGTCTTGAAGAACTCATTGAGAACAACGAACAACGGAAGAGAATGGGCATAATGGGAAGAAAAAAAATAGCGGCGCATTATTCTGTGGCGTCGAACTTGGCCCGGTTCCTGTCCCTGTTCCAGTAGAAGTGTATTATTCCCAGCATCAACAGAAAGAATGGCATCATGGGAATCTTATATCTTGACAGCGATCCGAAATTGAAAGTAGAAACACCAACCGCGAAGGAGAATACCACTGCAAAAACAAAGCAAAATAAGACATCAGGCCTTCGGAGATAAGTAAAAAGTCTCAACCGCACCCTCACCAAAAGATGCAACGTTAACCCCAGCAACGACAACCCCTCCAGGGCCGACAGCAACATTAACGGATTTTTCACCCCCCACAGGTAGGGCCGGAAAAGGGAGATGTTGATCGCCTGCGGTGCAAGCCGTAGCATACTCTGCCAGGAACCATCGAGTTCTCCTAACGTATAACCCGATCCCTCTCCCATGCGCGCACCCCAGCCGTAACGGATATCAT
>JBARAD010000203.1:0-1566 GCA_049791675.1 Chryseosolibacter sp. | reverse complement strand
GCTTTGAAGAATATCTATCATCCGAGAGGCCACCACCAATGTGTTCATAATTATTTACCAGCATAAGAGGGAATACAAGATAAAATGACGACAATCTCACACTAACCTATCCAATGATCAGTAAGGGATTCATTAAAAACTCTGTCATTTATACCGTCGCAGGTATGCTGCCTATGGCCAGCGCGGTGATACTCCTCCCCTTCTACCTGAGTTACCTGCCATTGGAACAATACGGTCAACTCGCGTTTTATCTAGCCTTCTCCATGTTCGTTCAGATCATCGCTACTTACAGCTTTGACTCATCGCTTTATATCTATTATCACGACTTCAAAAATGATAAAGCCAAACTTGCTGTCCTCATCAGTTCAGCCTACGTATTCATGGCAATACTGGGAATCGGGCTGCTGGTTGTGCTGACGGTCGCGGGCACCTTCCTGTTCGAACTGATATCAACGGATAAAGGGCTCGCATTTTTTCCGTATGGATTCTTGTCAGTGCTGACGGCGATCTTTCAGGCGTTCTTTAAAGTCCACAGCAGTCTGCTGCAAACCCAGGAAAAACCTGAAACTTTCTTTTGGGCCAACCTGATCTCATTCTCCCTGATCGCTTTGTTAACCATTGGCGGGCTTATGTTGTACCCCGAGCAACTCGTGGGGCCTGTAGGAGGCCGGGCACTGGCTGCCGCAATATCGGGATCATGGGCGTTAATCAGGATATTTTCAGTCTTCGGAACTCACTTTGATTTTCCTTTTCTGAAAACAACCTTCCGCATCAATAACTCATCCTTTATTTACCAGGTGCAGCAATGGTTCATCAATTATTTTGATCGTGTGCTGATCATGCTGTACATGACAATGGCGGATGTGGGCGCCTATGATTTTGTCTGGAAATGCCTGTTAGTCATCGAACTCATTATCGGAGGACTGTATAATTCTTTCTATCCCCGGGTTATTTCAGCGCTCGCAAAGCAAGAGACAAAAACGTCGACACCGGAGATCAATCGTTATTATCATGGCCTTACCGCGGCCATTATGCTGCTGGTCAGCGGTGCAATCTTCGTATTGCCACTCTTGCAACACCTCGGCCTGATGAAACCGGAGTACAAAGATTCGTTGAAATACGTACCGTACATGGGACTGATCTATCTGATCAGAGGCATGCGGTTTTATTTCGCGCTGCCCTATGGGGCGTTAAAATACACCAAACCCCTGCCTGTAATTTACCTGCTCATATCGGTCGTCAAAATTGCACTCATGCTTGTCTTCATCCGCCAACACGGGATCATGGCAGTCATTGGTGCTTCATTGGTCAGCAGCGTTCTCGAAACAATTTTCCTGCGTTACCAGATACGCGACAAGTTTAACTTCCGGTTCAATGCATGGAAGATCATCGTTGCGCCCCTGTTGCTCGGCGCGCTCATCGTCACCCTTGAGCGTACCCTGCCGATCAACAAAGATCTGCTTCATGGCATGTATGTATTTTTTTCTCTATTGGTGCTGCTTTGGCTATACCGCAACGAATTAAGATTGCTGGCCTTCAAAAAATCCGATCCTCAGCCCTGAAGAC
>JBARAD010000202.1:0-3491 GCA_049791675.1 Chryseosolibacter sp. | reverse complement strand
TTGATGTACAGTGCTTTATATTAAGGGGATATAAAGCATGCGCGATTTAGTTCGCTTTTAGGGCGTATATAGAACATATGTTATAGCATCACGTTGGGTGCAATTTGAAAACACAGACAAATGGAGGAGAAACTTATCATAGAGCAAAAGAGAGGACGACAGCTTAGAAAGTATCATATCTTGGAGGACCAAGTTAAGGCAGAGATAAAGACTGATAATTCGTATCAGTCCTTTGCGTTTAAGTTTGACGACATTGAATTTGATGAAATGGTTGTTGATAGAAAACCGAACCCGGTTGAGATTGGTTTATTTATATCAATTTTCTTTAACATTATATTTACAGTACTCCTTATCTCAGACTGGGCCAAAAAAATGCAAATTGGGACAGTAGCAATCTCTTCAGTATTAATGGGGGTGGTAAGTGGAATGAGTATTTGGGCGTACAATCTATTTAGGTTTGAACGTGAAAAAATACTAAAAGGAACGCAGAACATTTTTCTATTTTATTCAAAGAAGGATCAGACAGAGGTAGACAACTTTATACACCTTTTAAAAAGGAAGCAGAGAGAATATTTTAGAAATACATATATGCACTATGACGATACGATAGACCTGTGGACTTATGAGAATAGGTTAAAATGGCTACTGGATAAAAAATTTATTGACAAAGACGAATTTAGAATGTTTCATGAGGAAATTAATATCAGACGACTTCTAGGTGACTAAACTGCACCCAATAAATAAGGCTTCGCGTGGCCCGAAGGGCCCAGCGTGAAGCCCCTGTTGCACAGTACCTTCGGTGGCGTTGAATACGTTCTATGTTATGGGGATTGAATGGGAAGCGATTGCTTCAGAAAGGTCGGGGAAGCCGATCCCTGATTAGCAGCTGAGGACGCTCAGCACCTATTTTTGGAAAGAGACACTTCTTTGTTTTCCATCATTTCAAGTTCACATCGCTTTTTGTGACCATGCCCAAAGCGGTGGCTAAGCCCGGATCTTTTTCAAGAATGGCATTGCAGAACCTTTTCCTTCAACGACCTGATGAACACGGCGTCCGGTGGCCCTCTCCTGTCAAAGGAGAACAATGTGATTATGGTTTGCTGTTTGCAAACCGGACAACAATCGGGATTAAATCCCAGAGCAGTGGAGATCTGCTTCCAGTTTTTCTTTTCCGGCGGCTGATAATACTGAGTGTTGAGTTGTTGATGAATGATGGGCAACGTTTTCTGCTTGCGACTGCTACTGAGAATTCCGTAGTGTCGGATACGCATGAAACCTTTTGGGAGGATGTGGAGCGAAAATCTTCGGACAAATTCCCGTGCATCCAGCGTCATGACTTTCTTTTTGCTGGCATCGCGATAATCCTTGTAATGAAAGGTGACTGCCTTGTCGGTGATGTTGAGTAGTCGAGGATTGGAGATGGCGATCTTGTGTGTATAGCGACCGAGATATTCGACGACTTGCTTTGGCCCACCGAAAGGACGCTTTGCATAGGCCACCCATGAGGTCTTGAACAATTCGTCATAGAAGGCGCGGTCCAATCCTTTGATGGTGGCGCGCAGTCCACTGACAAACCTTGCGCGGAAGACACCGCTCATCGCCTTGACCGGAAAAAGAAACTTGCCATCATTCCTGGCAGACGTCCAGAAACGCGCCTTTGTCAAGCCTCCGCCGGGAACAATGCAGTGGATATGCGGATGCAGAGAGAGGTTTTGCCCCCAGGTATGCAGGATGCTGATCATGCCTGTTTCAGCTCCAAGATGCTTTTTTATCTTGGGCAAAACTTTTCATCACACTCGAGGTCGTATCAAGAGCAGATTGTAAACCTTCGCAGGTTCAAACAGACACAGCTTGTTGAGTGCTTCGGGCAGCGTGAACACCACATGGAAATAAGTTGCTGGAAGCAACTCCGCTTCTCTTGCCTGGATCCACCGCTCGCGTTGAATTTGCCGACACTTCGGACAATGGCGATTACGGCACGAGTTATAACTAATGCGTGTATGACCGCAGTTTGTGCATAGGTCGACATGGCCACCCGAAGCGGTTCGGCATCGCCGGATGGCATCCAGTGTCCGTAGTTGCCAGCTGTTGAACTGGCATGAGCGTAGCAGGTCCTGCCAATGTGCGTTGATCACATCGGCTACTTCAAAAGCAGGACGCACGGCTAAGCTTTTTCGTAAAGCTTAGCCAGTGGTGAAAACGGTGCTTTCCTTCCGGCCTTCGCTACATGCAGATACACCATCGTAGTTTCTATGTGCGCATGTCCGAGAAGCTCCTTAATGGAAACGATATCCAATCCCTGCTCCAGCAAATGAGTAGCGTATGTATGTCGAAGCGTATGGACCGATACGTGTTTCTGAATTCTTGTTCGTTTGGTCGCCTCACGAACAACCCATTGCACACCTCTTGGAGAAAACGGTTCATGGTCATCCTTTCCATTAAAGAGCTATTTCGAAGGATGTTCGGCGTCGAGGTATTTTTTTAATCCACGGCTCAGGTTTGTACCGATGGGTACATAGCGGTCCTTCCGTCCTTTACCCTGGCGGACATGGATCATGTTGCGGTCGAAGTCCACATCTTTGATAAGCAGGCCACGCACCTCATGACAACGGAGTCCGCAGCCATAGAGAATACCGATAAGCACCCGGTGTTTAAGCAGGGTCGGGACTTTAAGCAGAGCCTTCACTTCAGCAGCGCTGAGCACAACCGGGAGTTTCTTGTCCCTCTTTATGGAGGTAGCTTGATTGCCTGGTCATCGAGCCCTTCGGTCCGGAAAAGAAATTTGAGACCGAAAACAGTGAGTTTAAAATCAGCCTCCGAGGCACCCTTTTTCTTCAGGTGCATCAGGTACTCTTCGATCTGCTCCAGATCCAGTTGTGTCGGAAGACAATCAAAATGCAGCGCCAAATGGAAAATGCAACGCATGTAGTTGTTCAACGTGCTCAAGCTCTTTCCGCTGACGACAATCTTTTTCTCCAGGCGTTTGTGAAGATTTTTGAATCCGGCTATCTTAGCAGACGCGCGCTGAACCAAGGTAGCTCCTTGTTGCTTCATGATATTCATAGTAGTAATTGTTATATAGAAATACAATTTACTACGAAGTGATGAAGAGCTAGCGAAGGTTTAGTGCAACATTCTGTATACTGCGTGGCCTGAGTGCGTGGGATACCATAACTAATCGAATCAAATTTAGATCGAATCAAATTTAGATCGCTGGTCGGGGACAAGGACGCACCCTGAATCGGGCCACGCAATATACAGTTACCGTTGGCGGGCATTTTCACCAGGACACGAACGACAAGGAAGAACTATATGAAAACAATCCTGAATTTCATAATTCTCGGACTTCAATCAGGAATGACCTTCTTTTTATTGATAGCGATCTATATGATTTTTGTGTTACTTGACTATCAGGGGGGAATTGAAGGTTTCCTAGGAACAATGCTGTTTCAGCCACTACTTGCCGGACTATTATCAGGAGTCACAATAGC
>JBARAD010000201.1:0-3422 GCA_049791675.1 Chryseosolibacter sp. | reverse complement strand
ACGAACCGGTGAACAATCTTTCCCGGCGGACCCGCTCCCCGCACCGCACGCACCAATTTTCCTCTCCTTGAGGAGAGGCTGATAAAGCGTAGAAATTAAAATGCACGCGCAGAAGGGTGAGGTGAAGGAACCGGTGAACGAACTCTCCCGGCGGGCCCGCTCCCCGCGCCGCACACACCAATTTTCCTCTCCTTGAGGAGAGGCTGAGAAAGCGTAGAAATTAAGATGCACACGCAGAAGGGTGAGGTGAACGAAAAGCGCAGAACCTTAGATACCGAAAACATCCAAGACTAAAATGCACCATCAGCAGAACGCACCAACATTAGCACATGAACACCTTAGCACCTTAACACCTCAGACAACCCCAACACATCACATCGGCAACACCACATAAAACCTCGCCCCCTTCTCCGGCTCACTCTCCGCCCACACCGCGCCGTTGTGTCCTTCAACGACTTTCTTCACAATGGAAAGCCCGACACCCGATCCCCGGTATTCTGTATTGGAATGCAGCCGCGTGAAGACCTTGAAGATCTGCTCGGCGTAGGCTTGCTTGAATCCTACACCGTTGTCTTTCACTTCGATGAGATGAAAGAGATCTTCTTTCTGATCCGCAGCGACATGCTCAACATCCTTCCCTTTAACGCGTCTTGCTGAGACCACGATCTCGGGAGGAACGCCAGGCTTGCTGTATTTCAATGCATTGCCGACGAGGTTTTGAAATAACTGGTGTAATTGCCTCCTGTTGCCCTTGACCGTTCCCAAACCGTCATATTGGATCCTGGCCATCCGTTTTTGCACCTCCAGTTCCAGATCCTCCAAGACACTTTTTAAAAGCGCATTCAGATCAATATCATCCTTTTCGGTTGCGCCCTTGGCGGCTTGGGAATACTCGAGCAGGTCGGTGACGAGCTTCTGCATACGCGATGCAGTATTTTCCACGCGGTCGAACAACGTCACATGACTCGGGTCAAGACGGTCACTCAGCTCTTCCCTCAACCGGTTGGTGTAAAACTGGAACTTCCGTATCGGCTCTTTCAGATCGTGTGAGGCTGCGTAGGCGAACTCCTCCAGGTTGGCGTTGGAGAAACGCAGATCTTCAAGGAGCTTTTCCAATTTTAATTGCGACACTTTTATTGGCGTTACGTCCGTGAAATTGTGGATCAGGTGGTGCTCGTCCATTTTTGAAACAGTGATCTCCAGCCACCGCGAGCTGTACTCCAGGAAGTGTTGCATGATGAATGGTTCACCTGTTTTGATTGTCCTGATGCATGCCTGGCCGTATGGTGAGCTGATGATATGCGGGTCAAAATAACTGGCTGGTTTGGTAAGGTAGAGATCTCTGGGCAATCCGCTATACGTGACCGCGGCATCGTTCGCCACAATGGTTTGTGCGTCAACAACTGCGCCCGAGTCGTCGGAAACAAGTCTTGATACCGATATGCCGTTGCTCGAGTTCTTTAAGATACTGTCCAGCAGGTTGTTCTTGTCTTCAATTTCCCGGGTCCGCTGCTGAACAAGTTCTTCCAGATGATATTCAAGTTCCTTATGCTTGTTGATGTCCGTACTCGTGCCGTACCACGCGATTAAATTTCCGTCTTCTTTGACAGGCAACGCCCTGGCGATACACCAGACATACTTCCCATCCTTCCGCCGGTACCGCATCTCCACTTCGTAAGGCGTTTGCGTCCGCAGTGCCTGTCTCCAGGCTTTGAGGCATTGCTCCGCATCTTCCGGGTGCAATACAGTGGTCCAGCCGGAGCCGACAGAATCTTCGAAGGACAGTCCGCTGAATTCATACCATCTTTCGTTGAGGAAATCCACATTGCCTTCCGGATCGGCGGTCCATACCATTACGGGCATCGAGTTGGCCAGATCTTTCCATTTCTTCTGGATCTCGTCAATTTTCTTTCTCGCCTTGACCTGCTCGGTAACATCCGAGGCCATGACAATGACGCCGCTGATCGCTCCGTTTGCTTCCCGGTAGGGCTGGTAGCTGAAGTTGGTGTATACCGTCCTCTTTTCGCCATCCTTTTCATCAAACACAGCGGGAACGCCCAACCTGAATACCGGATTCCCGGTTCGGAAAACATCCTGGAGAAGTTCGAGGAACCCTTGCCCTTTCATTTCCGGAAGGATGTCCAGAAACTTTTTACCGAGTGCGGATTCGTCTGTTTTCCAGAATCTGAACAGCGCCTGGTTTGCGGCTTCAAGGATCATGTCTTCACCCTTGAAGATCAGTATCGGGAGAGTGGACTGCTCGATTACATTTTTGAACTTTTGCTGCGCCTTTACTTTTTCTGTGACGTCATGTCCGACACTGATCACGCCCTTGGGAGTTCCCGAATCATCGTCAAAGAAAGGCTGATAGATAAAATCGAAGTAGTATGTTTCCTGGCGGTCACCCTGGTCAAACGCGATCGGGTGCTCATAACCAAAGAACGGCTTTCCTGTTTTGCGGACATTGTCCAGCAATTCCCTGAAGCCTTGCTGCTCAAGTTCCGGGAAAGCTTCGAACAATGGTTTTCCGATCACCTCTTTGGAAGCTTTCCAGACGCGCAGTAGTTGCTCATTCGCAAACTCGATCGCATAATCTTCTCCGCGAACGTAGCCAATAATAACCGGGGCCTGTGAGAGAAAACTGTAAGCCCTCTCGATGCCTTTTACCGATTCAATCTTTTCATCAGCAAGGACCTTATCGGTGATATCAACCGCGGAGTGAACAATGTAGATCACCTCACCAGTCTGCTCGTCGATGATCGGCGCGTTCGTGACACTCCAGTAGCGAGTCACAAACTGCCCGTGCTTCTGAAAGTCGTACCGTTGAAGGGGCATCCGGTGCACGGTCTTGTTCCTGATGACAAAATCAAAGGAGGCTTTCAGATTTTTCTCTCCGGTGAAATCCCCATCGTGCGGACTTCCCGGAAAAAACCTGAAGTGAGTTTCGCCAATGACCTCTTTCCTGCTGATTCCTGTTAAGGCGACAAAATCATTGCTTACCGACACCGTTGTGAACACGGGACTGTTTGGCAACACGATGAGACTGAGACCTGGAGTGGCCTCATGGGCCCGGAAATCGGTAATTGTACCTGAATTAGGAATTGACATGAATAGACTTAAAAAAGGACATCCAAAATAAGCGTTTAATCCCCGTGTTTAACAGCATATACCATTCAATCAACAAATTTAATGGGTACAGCAGAGCCTAAAGCTGCCACAAAACCCGACAGCCGGTCCCATTCTGTTTGGAGTATAGCCGTTGGGTTGTTCGTTCTTATTCCGATGCTCGGGAAGGTCAGTGGTGAGTGCTGAGTGGTGAGTGTGTGCGTTGTTCAATGTGCCCAGATTGCGAAACGTTCTTCGCATGGACTGTGGTCTGTGGACCGTGGACTGTGGACTGTTGTCCGTGGTCTGTCGTCTGT
>JBARAD010000200.1:0-3700 GCA_049791675.1 Chryseosolibacter sp. | reverse complement strand
GCTCCATCCGGATGTTTCTGACGCGGAGGAAATTCAAAAGCGCATACAAGTAGTACAGTGAGAACCAGGAAAACTCCGGGTCTGCGCTCATTCTCCCGATCGCCCCTTTAACGTGCTCCAGGATAGCGGCATCCCGCAGATATTGCTGTTCAACAAAATGAAAAGCAGCGAGCGGGTCCGTGGGAAGATTTGCCAGCGCAGGATGGAAGTAATACCCTTCCTTTCCAAGAAGATATTCATACAGCTGATCTGCTTCCAACGCTTTCTCCAGTCGTTCCATCATGCGTTTTGACAAATGAAAAACTAAATCAGAACATATCCTAGCACTTGCGCTCGCCGTGATGCCGGATCAATTCTACAATACCTCCAGACCATTGATCCACTGTTGGACGTTGTAAGACGGCACCTTCGCTTTCAACGATTCTATGGGCTCCCCTGTTCTCATCAGATAAGCCCGGATCCTTTTCATATTGTCAACATTATGCCTCACCGAAGGAAGCGTTACGTCGCGCAGGATCATCCATGCATTGAATAACCCGGCATCTTCGACCGATGCTTTCTGCAGGTCGTTCAAAAAGTTCTTTCCGGTGGCGCGTTTGAAGTCGTCGCGGAGGGCGATACGAAGCGACGCATCGAGGGAGCCTATACCTGCCTCAAGTTGTTCAAAGGGCGTGAAAGCCGAAAGTCCGGCTAACCACTCGCGCTTCGCAGCATCACCGCCAGGCGCCACCCTTGCCAGCTCAGCCCTCATAGCGTCGACGCGAGACCCATTTTTACTCATGTAGTTACTAATGGTTTGCAGCGCCGGGATATCACCTTTGAGTATTGCGTCGTAGTCTTTGACCGCGAACCAGGCTTCCACCAGTGCCGGATTCTTGTCAAACGCCTCGAGGTGCGCAGCTGATCCGCGAAATTCCGCATCGAACTGGTTCTTCACGGCGCCTCCGGATTTTCCAAGCCGTCCTGCGAGCTCTGACAATTTACTTTCCAGGTTGGCATGATAAATACCGCCGAACTGCGGCAACGGACTGATATCGGCACACATACAGTTGTTGGGTATGCGGTCCGTAACCGCCTCCATGACACCGCCTGAAGTAAATCCGCCAGGTTGATAGAATTCATTGGCGGCATCTTCGGTTCCATTTTGAAAACGAAGTCTCTGATTTTCCGGGTGGATCACATCAACACGGTAGATCCTTCCTTTGTTCTGCCACCATCCGGGGCTGAACCCGAGAAGTCTTTCCAACTCGGCGACACTTGTCCCGGCCTCTCCGATCACGCGATCGATCTCAGCCTTCGTCGCCACAACGAGTCCGCTCGGCCGGCCGAGGAAATCCTTTCCTTCAATGAATGCCGTGTACTGGGTTTCGGTCAGGAGATAACTTGCACGGCCATGAAAATTTCTGAGGTGCGCCGCATAAAAGGCAGCATCCAGATATTCCGCCGGATCGAGAACCTGACCATTGATGGCCCTCCGTTGTATCTCGCGGTAAACCTTCATGTAATCCCATTCACCCTTGAATCGGCCGCGATTTGCTTTCTTCCCTTCCGCAACGGTTTGGATGACGAGCTTCAAGTCATCGGCGGAGACCCAGAATTTGCGCTTGTGAAGCAAGGCAAATGCAAGCATGTCGTCGTCAGTGAACTGATGTGCCGATTTCCCGAGCGACACCAGTGCTTCGAGGTCTGAGTCACGAAGTTTGGTTGGCTCGCCCGTCAACTTGATCACCTCTTCCTTTATCCAGCGCGGAGGAAGTCCTTCGACCCATTTGACGCGCGCATATTCTGAACCGATCGCCCGGTATTCGCCCCGGAGCTCCGCTACTTCCTTACCGGAGCGTGTCCGATAAGCCGACACAGCCTGGACATTCTGCAGGTCTATTCTGCCGGGAGCGTGATCACTCAGGATCAGCCATCCATCAAGGAGGTCCGTATCTTTGTTAAAAGAGGCGATGAGTGCCGGGGCCTGCGATGAAGCTTGTCGCCCGGCATCGTGTCTGAACTTGATGCGGTCGGGCGCGGCAAGGGTAGCAAGCTTCGTCTCGAGTTTGGCATGCGGCGTGATCAGGGAAAGTCCATCCAGCCAGGTGTCGAGATCCAGGGGGACGTTCCTTTCATCCTTCAGATCTTTCAACACATGAAGCTCCGCGTCCAGGCTTTTGATCCTGTCTGCATTCACCCTGACGTGATCCGCAATGCGTTTCAGGTGAGCGCTCTTTGTTCTGCCCGAAGCGTATCCGCTGAGCATCCGCCACGCTTCGACCTGAAACAGATCCTGATCAAAAGCTTTAAACACGTCCTCCGCAGCACCTTTGAAATCCGTGCGGAATACCATCCGCTGTTCAACGGTGAGGCTAAAGAGCTTTTCGTCCAACCCTGGAAACTTTGAATAAAACGGAATGCTTCTCAACCATCCGTCCTTATCCGCGATCGCATCGAACTCCTGCCTGAGCAAGTGAACTTTATCGCCGTGCTTCCGCTGCGTGATGTAGTCTGCCAGTGCGCTGAGTGTCGTGATATCCGTCCTGGATCCGCTGTTCGATCTGATGACCAGCCATGCGTCGATCATTGCTTCCGCGGACGACCCTTTTTGTTCAATTTGCTGCAGCTTGTCGACGTTACCGCCGAAGTCATTCCAAAAAGACGCGCGCGTCCCGGGGTCAAGGGAATTGACCTTCTTTGCTATGTTCGGATAGTTACCACTGTATACGGGCAATTTGTTGATCCATTCTCTCCTCGCCTGAAAGCTGGAAAGCGCATCCAATTCCGATTCGATCTCGCCGACTGGCTTGCCGCTAAAACTGATGTGGTCGGATACCCTCCGCAGATCCTCGAGCAACTCGGGATGCTTCGAATTAAAGATGAAGACATTGCTTTGATTGGGGTTGTGCTTTCTCAGCAGCTTCCAAGCATCAATGAGCGCCGGATTGTTATCGAATGCATCCCTGATACTGGCCCAGCTTTGGGAGTTATAATCACTTCGGAAAGCAACGCTCAACTTCGGATCCAGGGTTCTCAGCTTGTCTTCGATGTTCGCATATTTGGAAAAAACATCCAATCCCCTCACCCACTCTCCTTTTGCACTCGTGGAATGTATTCCGGCAAACTCCTCCGTCAGTCTGACAATACCGGCGTCATTCTTCTTCAGATATTGCGCTATCTTTTGAAGGTCGTCGAAATTCTTCGGGTCATTGCTGGTAAACCTGATCTTGAACGCATCGTCATCTTTCACGATCGACCATGCGTCGACAAGATCGATATCGCTGTTAAACATTCTGAGATGCTCGTTGCTGGATCCGAAGGTGGCATCAAATAACGCGCGAATCTCCGGAGACATCTGAACGCGCTTGTTGTCTAGTTTGGTGAGACCAAACCACGGCATCGTGCTGGCAGGAAAAGGGTTCGGTGTATCGGCCGAACGCACGTTCAATTCAGTTTCAACACGCTGCTTTAACCAGTTGAGTTCGTGCTGGTGCGTTGCGTGCGTTAAGAGCCCTGAATCCCGAAGCTTTCCGAGCGCTTTTAGAAAAGATTCGCCCAGGGTGTACAAGCTTCCGACATTAGAGTAGAAGTTCAAAGCCGACCACGCTTTGAGGAAATTCTGCGCCGCCTCGTGATTCGAGTTCTTCAATTCATCCTCTAAACCCTGACTCATGATTGCCCCGCCAATGTTGATGCCGTTATCGGCGAGCAACCTGAC
>JBARAD010000199.1:0-19340 GCA_049791675.1 Chryseosolibacter sp. | reverse complement strand
CATGTCAATTTGTGGTTTCTCAATCCGGATTCGCTGGGAAACTTCAACCAGGACCTTTCATCCCTCCGTTCATTTGTTAAAAAGGCTCACCGGAAGCACGTGAAGGTTCTTTTTTCGATCGGCGGCGGCAGCAAGCAGTCGCAGTATCACAAGCTTTTACAGGATGAGCACCGCCCCTTCCTTGTTAATAACCTGGTTGCAGTGGCATTGAAGTATGGTGTGGACGGAATCGATGTTGACCTTGAGGGGAGCGACATTGATAAAAACTATGAAAACTTTGTAACGGAACTCGCGGCTGCATTAAGATCTCACAACAAGCTGCTCACTGCTGCGATTGCGGTGTATTACAAAGATCAACTCACAGATGCGGCGCTGGCGCAATACGACTTTGTGAATGTCATGAGTTACGACCGCACGGGTCCGTGGCGACCGGAAAAACCCGGCCCGCATGCCGCGTATGAACATGCCGTTGAGGACCTTGAATATTTTGGTTCGGTCAGAAAGATCCCAAAGGAAAAGATGACACTCGGCGTTCCCTTTTATGGTTATGGCTATGGGCCTGCATTAACGTCGCCAGCCATCAGCATGAATTACCGTGAGATTGTTTCAACCTTCCGAGGCTCGGAACATACTGACCAGTGGACGCGCGAGGACGGCAAGATCATTTATTACAACGGGATGCCTACCATCAAAAGGAAAACCGAGCTGGCAGGACAAAAAGCCGGCGGAATCATGATCTGGCAGGTGCGGGGCGATGCGAGAGGACGCAAGTCATTACTGAAAGTAATCAATAGCGTAAGGGCATCCCTTGCGGATGCCCCTTAGCGCGGGTGACGGATCATTTGCGCTAATGGGATGAGATCGCGATATCGTCTTCATTGGGAATGGCCTCGTATTGCACGTAGGCGCCTGCGTCATCCCTGAGTAACGTATGCTGCAGCTCCTGTGAACCCTGGCTCACCTTCACTTCATTCCATCCATCCGGAAGATATGTTTTCAGCGTCAGCGGATAATCGTAGAGATCTTTTTCGAGTGAGTGATCAAGGGAAACCACGATGTCGTCACCTTTTCGCTGCGTATTGACTTTTGCCGCCATATGTTCCCGGATGTATTTGGTAACATCACGGAAGGGCGCAATCCAAAGTTTATCCTCATGCGCTTTCATGTACGTGAAATACGCTTTGAGTTCTTCATGCGGTTTTGCTTCCCACCCGATACCGTCGACGCCATGGAAGGTAAGCACAAGCCATGCGTTGTCGCGTACCACCAGCGTATCAACCCAGGATTTCATCAGCGGCACCGGTGTTTTCGCCAATGGGCCGCGCTGCCATTGCACATAGGGCTTGTCAGACATTCCTGGTGTCATGTCATTCCACCGGTTGATCTCCTCCAGGAAAGGCTCGGGCATCCGGTTCCGAAGGGCTGGGTGAACTTTATAGGCGTATTGCATAACCCGCTCGTTTTCCGTGCCAAAAGGACATTCAGCGGAAAAAGTGTGGTCAGCCCCCAATTGTCCGTGAATTTCCTCCTTACATTTCTCCAGCTCATACAACATATTTGCCTCGTCAAGAACGGCCAGCCGGGGATGTGAAATCGTATGGCTCCCGAATTCATGACCGTTGGCGGCGAACTGCTTGATTTCACTCCATGTGATCATATCACCGGAAGGGCGCGGCCATACTCCTGAAGCTGCTTTTTGCCTTCGCGCCAGTGCATACGCTTCATCGATCACCTTACAGGCTTCTTCCAGTTTTTCGTTTTCATAAAGACTCCCGGCGCTGTTATGCGCTTCCACCGCACCTTTCACGCCGGTAAACCGCAGCGCGGAAGCGCGCTCAAAAAGGTTCGACCGGTTGGTGGGCTGGCTGGCGGTTTCACGGATGATCTCTTGCAGGGGCCTTCCGAAATATTTCGGAGGAATCTGGTTGTCCTGAATATGCGCTGTATTGATGAAGAACGTACCTTTTATTCCAAGCGTATCCATAATGGGCAGTGCCTGGCGGAACTGGTTGATGCTTGCGTCATCATAGGTGATGGATATGGCCCCGTTTTTTCCACCTTTCCAGTTGGCAATTTCAGTCATGACTTCATTGTTCCGCTCTGAACAGGCTGACAAAAGGAATGCGATCAGTGCAAAACTTAAGGTTGTTGATTTCATTTCTTGATTCGATTTGCAATAAGATGGCTAAAAAAACCGGAATTTGAAACGCATTTCTTTCGGGGTATTACATTTTTTCCGCTCGTGGCATCGCATTCGTGGTTTCCAGGCTGGGTTGGGAAAAATATGCTGCCGGAAGCAATTCATCTGTATTTGACAGACCATCCGCGACCCTGAAGTCTTTGATCGATGAGGTCAAGGAAAAACTTGGAATTCCAGCGGTGAGATATATCGGTGACATTTCCGACACTTCAACGAAAATATTATTGATGCCAGGCGCCTCCGGCGGACGACACCAGATCACGGCCACCTCCCGGGAAAAACCTGACGTTGTGATCTGTGGCGAAATAGCGGAATGGGAAACGGCGGAATATGTAAGAGACGCGCACACGAAAGGAGACCGGACCGCCCTCATTGTACTCGGGCACGTAGAGAGTGAAGAACCGGGGTCCGCATTCATGGCAGCATGGTTGTCCGAAAAAGTGAAAGGCATCAAGAGTACCCATGTTCCCGCAGGCAATTCGCTGATGTTTGCGTAGCGAGGATGGTAATTCAGGATATAATCTGGTTGGTGACCGAACCGTCGAACGACCGTGACGAAATGTCGAACTACCATTTTCCCGGGAATAAATGCACTTTCAAATATGAAGGATAGTAGATATATTGTTCTCCGTAATATCCTCCGATAAACTTCTTTTATGGACAGGCGTGATACGATTAAAAGGCTGATGACCGCTTCCGGTGCGCTCATTGCGTTGCCGGCATGGGCGGATGGCTGGAGTGCCGGCGATGTTATGCTGCACAATACTTCCTTTCATGTCGATGCCCGGGAGACGCTTGCTGCGGTGACCGATACGATCATCCCGGCGGGAGATTCCATCGGCGCATTAACCGCAGGCGTGGATAAGTTCCTTCAAAGACTGCTCGACGATTGTTACGAAAAAGATGTTCAGGACAACGTGAAGACGCAGTTGTCCGCACTGGACGCCTCGGCGCAGAGCCTTCATGGGAAAACATTCAAAGATTGTGATCAGCCGCAGCGGGAGCAGATCCTGCTGGCGCGCGCTGCCTCCGGGAACGAGGCTGAAGAAGCGTTTTTTGCTTTGATCAAAGCGGAAACCATCCGCGGTTTCAATACCTCACGTGAAGTGATGGTGAATTACCTTCACTTCAGGCAGGTTCCGGGACACTATCATGGATGCGTAGACGTAAATGCATAAAGGCATGGCCAATTTTCTGATCGACTCACGCAAAAAAAGGACGTATGATGCCATTGTCATAGGTTCAGGCGCCACCGGTGGATGGGCTGCAAAGGAACTTTGTGAAAGGGGACTCAAGACCCTGATGCTGGAAAGAGGTCGCGATGTGAAGCATATCAAGGATTATCCTACTGCAGGAAAATCACCCTGGCAATTTGAATACAGGGGCACGGTTCCCCTGGAGAAGAGAAAGGATCATCAGTTCGCGCGTTTCATGCGCGAAGAAACCATGCATTGGGCAATCAAGGATGATGAGCAACCCTTCATTCAGGAGAAGCCCTTTCGTTGGGTCAGGGGCTATCACATGGGCGGAAAGTCGCTCCTGTGGGCACGGCAGACGCAGCGTTGGAGCGATTTTGATTTTGAGGGGCCCGCACGCGATGGCTTTGCGGTCGACTGGCCCATACGCTATAAAGACCTTGAAGGGTGGTACACGCGTGTCGAAAAATTTGCAGGCATCGCCGGAAACAAAGACGGTTTGGCCGAGCTTCCCGACAGCGAATGCATGCCGGGTTTTGAGATCAGTTGTATAGAGCAGTATTTCAAAGAAAGCATCGGAAAAAATTTTCCCGGACGTCACCTGATTCAGGCGCGTTGCGCGCATATCACCGAGCCGCAGGAGATCCATCGTCAACAGGGGAGGAACAAGTGTCAGCATCAGGCCCAGTGCAACCGCGGCTGCCAGTTCGGAGGATACTTCAGCAGCAATGCCTCCACCATACCGTGGGCACTGAAAACGAAAAAGCTAACGGTAAGGCCACACGCAGTGGTTCAATCCGTTCTCTATGACGACGCGAAAGGCAAGGCCACCGGGGTTCGGATCATCGACAGCCAGACCCTGGAGACGATCGACTTTTACGCGAAGATCATTTTCGTCAATGCGTCCACGTTGAACAGCAATGCTATTCTGCTGAACTCCACCTCCACGCGTTTCCCGCAGGGCCTGGGCAACGACAACGGATTGCTCGGCCGGTACATCGCCTGGCACAACTACCGCGGACGCGCCAATGCGCAGTATGAAGGCCTGCTCGATAAAAGGACGGATGGAAGAAGCCCTTCGCACAGTTATATCCCCAGATTCAGAAATGTCTTCAAACAGGAAACGGACTTCCTCCGGGGATATGCCATTGGTGTCGGGGGCGGAAGAGGAACTTCCACTGACACAAGTGTTATCGGCGACCAGTTGCGGGAAAATCTGTTGCACCCTAAACTTGGTCAATGGCACATCAGCACATGGATGATGGGAGAAACAGTTCCCACGGAACAAAACCATGTGCGTCTGTCAGCCGACCAGAAAGACAAGTATGGAATTCCACAACTGATCGTCTCCTGCGACTGGACGGAGAACGATGACAAGATGGTTGAAGACTATCTGCAGCAATGCCAGCTGATGTTTGAAAAGGCGGGGTTTGTCAATATCGCTGCCAATGACTCTCATGCTCCTCCGGGAGCAGACATCCATGAGATGGGCGGTGTGCGCATGGGCAGGGATCCAAAAACGTCGCTGCTCAATGGCTGGAACCAACTGCACGCCTGCAAAAATGTAATGGTGAGTGACGGCGCCAGCATGACCTCAACCGGTACGCAGAACCCAACCTTAACCTTTATGGCCCTCACCGCCCGCGCCGCGAATCATGCGGTAGACGAGATGCGGAGGGGTGATTTATAATGGCTAAAGGCCTTGAAGACAAATTGAACGTTAAATCCATGTAAAAAAAGTTCGGATACATCCTAACCGAATCAACCGCACCAACAACTCACAATTTCACAACGACAACGAACATCAAATGAAAAAGTATACCCTATCAATCCTCCTCCTGGCGGCCGCGATGGCCGTCGAAGTATCATCCGTTTATGCCCAGAAAAAGAAAAAGCCATTGTACACCGCTCCGTTGGGTGTGCAGGCATACACTTTCCGGCACAGCTTCCCGAAAGATGTAGCCGCCACGTTGGATACCATCAAAATGTTGGGATTCACCGAACTGGAAGGCGGGGGAGGCCGTGACATGTCACCGGAGGAATTCAGAAAAATGTGTGCGGAAAGGGGGATCAGCATCCCTGCAACGGGCGCGGGCTATGAGCAACTGGTAAAAGATCCCCAGGGTGTCGCCGCCAGGGCAAAGGCCCTGGGCGCAAAATACGTGATGACCGCCTGGATCCCGCATAAGAATGGCGCCTTTAATTTTGAAAATGCAAAGCAGGCAGTCGCAGATTTCAATGCGGCGGGCAAAGTGCTGAAGGAGAATGGGATCACGTTCTGCTACCATGTTCACGGGTATGAATTCTGGCCCCATGAAAAAGGGACACTGCTGGATTACATTATCCAAAATACGGATCCGGAATATGTTTCCTTCGAAATGGATATCATGTGGACACACTTTGGTGGCGGTGATCCGGTGGCGCTGCTTACGAAATACGGAGACCGCTGGAAGCTGATGCACCTGAAAGACCTGCGCAAAGGGACCGCGAAAGACCGCACCGGATTAACCCCGGATGAGAACGATGTGCCCCTGGGCACCGGTGAACTGGATATCCCTGCCATCCTGAAGGCAGCGAAAAAAGCTGGAGTGGAGCATTATTTCATTGAAGATGAAAGCCCTGCGCACGAAGTCAGCAAACAGGTTCCGCAAAGCATAGCCTACCTGAAGAGTCTGACGGAATGAGGTGAGTGCTTAGGTGTTGGCGCGGTGAAAACGCACATTTCATGGGATACATGTCGATTGAGGGGGCTGGTCGCTGAAATCAATACCAGGATTTTGTAAACTCCAGGTTCAAGTCAATTGCTTGAGTATCTTCATCAGCACCTTTTCTTCCCCGGTATGGTCCGCCTTGTTGTCGGGTTCCTCAATGGCGTCAAGTTCGTTGAGATATTTATGAAGATTGTTTTCTTCATAGAGGCGGATCAGGCCGGGATGCACGTAATATTTGCGGCAGACAGTGCGCGTGTTGCCGAGTTTTTTGCTTACCTCATCCAAGGCCGTCAGGATGTTTTGCTTACAGATGGTTTGGGAAAGGGCCTGTCCCATCGATTTAAAACAGCGCAGGATATTCAGTGATCCTGCCCAGAGCCGGAAATCTTTGGCGCTGAAATCCATTCCTGAAGTTTCCTTGATGTATTCATTTACGGTTCCCGAATCAATGCTTTTTCTGCTGCCATCTTCAGCATAATACTGAAACAATTCCTTGCCGGGAATGTCGCGGCATTGCTTGACGATCTTTGCCAGCTTCTTGTTCCTGAGGGTAATGTCGTGATAAACGCCTTTCTTACCTTTGAATGAGAAATTCAATTCTGCGCTTTTAATCATCACGTGTTTGTCTTTCAGCGTCGTGAGCCCATATGAGCCGTTCATTTTTTCATATCCGCAGTTTCCGATGCGGATATACGTACGCTCCATCAGCTGGATCACGGCCGCGATCACCTTTCGCTCGCAAAGATCCCTGAGTGATAGATCCTTTTCCAGGTGGAGTCTCAGCGCAGGCAGTGCCTTACCAAATTCATAAAGGCGGTGGAATTTGGTCTCGCTTCGCACCTTATTCCAAAGCGTATGATAACGGTATTGCTTTCGGGCCCGGGCATCGATACCGGTAGCCTGGATATGGCCGTTGGCCTTATAACAGATCCACACATTCGTCCAGGCAGGAGGGATCGCTAATTTTTTTATCCGCGCCAGGACATCCGGATCAGAAATCAGTTTGCCTTTGTAATGATAAAGGAAGCCGTTCTTGCCCGGCTTCCTTGTGATTCCCGGGACATTGTCCCTCACATATACCAGATCAACCACAGCAGCGGCCTGCTCATAATCTTTGTCGATCGTGAGAAATTCCTTGTGCGAGAGATCGAGTTCAACGGCTTCAGCTTTCATATAAGTGCCTATCCCTGAGGTTGGTATATGCTGTGATACTAAAAAAGGTAATCATCAATAACCGGTTAAACCGCGTACTTTTTCAACCACGCCGGCCCGGTGTGGGCTTTTGCCCCCTTCCGGGCCACTTTTCAGGACAAATATTTAAAAGCCATACCAACCCCGATCAGCCGTTGGCATTCCTTTTATGTAGGATACTGGCTAAACCTATAGTTTGAACATTTTCAGGATAAGACCGGCAACCTTGCGTAATTCCAGGCAATTGTTTTCCATTGCACACTGCAAAGCCGGAAATTTTGCTCCCCCAGTACCTGTAAACCAGGGGTTCATAGACTGGACAGACTGTTCACCACTGCATTCAAATTAATTGCGTCAGATGCAACGATTCATTTCCCGCGTATTAACGAAAATCAATAACTCATACTGGTTAAGATCCGGTTCGTACACCTTCATGAACAGGTTGTTTATAACCCTCTTCGGGTTCATAAACTTCTATATTCTGATCAGGGTCTTGTCGAAGGAGGATTTCGGAGCCTGGGTTTTGTTTATTTCCATTGCCAGCCTCATGGAACTGATCAAACACGGGTTTGTCCGCAATCCGTTGATCCGCTACCTTGCCATGTCGCCGGAGCACGAATCTTCCAGTATACAGACCGCCTCCATTGCCCTAAACATCATTGTGGGTGTCCTGGAAGTGTTGGTCCTTTTTCTATGCTCTGTTTATCTGAGCGACTTCTGGGATTCACCACAATTAGAATCCCTCTTCAGGATCTACATGCTTTCCACGGTGTTGTTTGTTCCCATCAACCATTTCGATGTGATCCAGCAGGCGAGGATGCAGTTTAAAGGAACCTTCCTCAGCAATTTTGTCAGACACAGCGGGTTGTTTCTTTTCATTCTGATCGTTTCAATCTCAGGGTTGAAGATCCAGCTTGATCACGTGGCCTATGCGCAAATGGGAGCCATATTTCTATCAGGCTTTGTTTCTTACAGGTATGCAAAACCTTATCTGGAACTGACAAAAACGATCGACTGGAAATGGTTGCGGGAACTGCGGAACTATGGTTTCTTCACCTTCGGCACGAACGTAAGCTCGATGATCAATAAAAGTATCGATAGCTGGATGCTGGGCAAGCTCATTTCTCCGGCCGCGGTAACAATCTTTAATCCCGCCCTGCGGATCGCCAACCTTGTGGAAGTCCCCACGGAAACACTGACCTCTATTTTATTCCCGAAACTTTCGGAAAGGATTGCCAAAGAAGGGCCTGGTTCGGCGAGATACCTTTATGAAAAAGCGGTAGGCACCATCACGGCATTTATGCTCCCCGTTGTGATCTTCTTTATTGTATTCGCAGATCCCATCATCGATTTTATCGCGGGACCGGGATTTGAGGAAACGGTTCCGGTCTTACAGATCACAATGCTTTACGGTCTCATCATCCCTTTTAACCGGTTCCTGGGGATTACGCTGGACGCGATCGGAAAAGCCAAAACAAACTTTTTCTTCGTGCTGCGCAATGCCGCCTTGAATGTGGTCTCAAACTATTTCTTTATCAGCCATTTTGGGATCATCGGCGCCGCTTATGGCACGCTCACCACCTATGTGGTCGTTACCATCATCAACCAGATCTACATGCATTTCTACCTGCACGTCAGGGTGCGTAATATTTTCAGGCACTTGTTTGAAGCGTATGCCAAAGTCTTTACGACGGGAGTCAAATTCCTGCGGGGAGCTTTCTGAAAAAAGGGAAAGGAGTACTTACTCCCTCCGTTAGCAACCTTCTGAAAAAACAAAAATGCCGCAGAGCATATCTACGGCATTTTTGTTCGTACGGGACTGCACACGACAGCACCGCGCAAGATCTTACTTTCGCCACATGGAAAGGTCGCGTTTCAAGAGCTTTTCCATCTTCTTGATATCTTCTTCGAAAAATGCCTGGAGTTTCTTTTTCGTTTCCGGATTGATGCTCAGTCGTGTTAAGTTCTTCTCCTGTATCTTTTGTGCGATGCGTATCCTGGTCTCCTGAGAAAAGAGCCTCCTCACAATGGGCTGTGCAATTTTCCTGGCCATATTTCCTTCGAAAAAGAACTGGTGCAGCCACTGCGATTTGGGTTTGCCCGAAACGTTGTAACGGATCTCTGTATTGACATCACAGTCGGGATCGACGTCCAGGAATCGGAATATATCGCGGATGATCTGCTGCGGTCTTTTCTCCTGCTCTTCTGTCAGGACAACCTTCACGTTGCTGAAATTATCCATGAAGGCTTTAACAGAATCATAATACATACTACCGGCTGTATAGTGGTATATCAGTTCCCAGTTGTTATTGATCCGGTTTTGTTCTTCAGCCAGTCCCTCTTCAAAAGAGAGATCCTCCCGCAGGTCGCGTACAAGGTGCTGATAGGCCGAGAACGCCCGCTTCACCGGGTGGCGCAGCATGATAATGATCTTCGGATCACCCAGATATTGCTTGATGACCGGGATAGTACCCTTGTGAAAGTATAGGGTATCGGCACTGGATTCCCCCACAGCGCCGTAATTATCGGAGCCCTCAAACAGCTTCGCATAATCATCGTACTTCTTTACATACCATGCTTCAACTTTTTGGTCACCCGGGCCATTCAATGGGAAAGGCGTTACCTGGCTGCTGATGAACCGGGGTTCTTTGACCTTGCTCATGAAAACCTGCGGATGCTGATCCAGGTATTTATGCAATGAAGAGGTGCCGCACTTGGTAGCGCCGACGATCAGGAAATTGGGTAATTTTTTACTCATGGTTTTTAACCGTATTGATAATTTGTTTTGGATGCGTTAGAAATCTTAAAACCAGGAAGGAAAGTGTCTCTTCAAATGAAACCCGCGCCTCGGAAATGAGGGGAATGATCTGTCGGGAGATACAGGCGCTTAACCTGTCGAAAAGGATTTGAACCGGGTGAAACGTCCGTTCAGCTTTCCACACCTCCAACCCCGAACCATACCGGACCAACGCCGTTCTTTCTTCCACTTCTGACTAAAAGGTTGTTTAAAAAATGATTTATCAGCCAAGGAATAACTCCTTGCTGTAATCATCTTAATTCATATGCCAAGAGGTCCTGAATGGAAGATTTTTTCAGAAAAAAAAACAAAACGCTTGGGAAGCTAAGGCCGGGATGTTGTCACTCCAGATAATGGAGATAATAGATTGTAAATGCAGTGAAAATTGTAGAGGCGATCAGAATGATCAAACCTGGCCATCGTGTCCGTTCTGTTTTATACCACAGGTAAACACCGGTGAGGGCAAAGATGATCATGGAAAGTGAGGACAGATCATAGACAAAAGCCCAGATCCTGTAATTCAATCCGCCATGGTACCCATGAAGCCGATGGAACTGATGAAGTGTATTGACAAAATTCTTTTCGGTCACGGTGACCGTTACAGAATCAGCGTGCGCCGGAATCACCACATTGGTTTCTGTTCCGGGATGCCGGAAATTTACTACGGTACGGTCATCGCCTTCGCGAACCTGGTACTGACCACTGATTTCGAAATTACTCCTGATAAGCGCAACAAGGCTGTCACCGGAGGCCCGGCGTATTCCAGCGATCGCTTTTACCTCCTTCCTGGCGGAAGTGTCTTTCCTTTCAAACTCAAAGATCATGACGAAACCTGAAATAAAATACATCAGCACAAAAACTGTCAGGATGAATGCGGCGAACAAATGGATCTGGCGTATGCGGTTATACATGATCTTATCCGAATAAATACAATTGAAGCATCCACACGAGGCTAACGGTCACGCTGGCAACAAGGATATACAATCCTGACTTCCGGTCGCGTCTTCCCCGGTACCATAAATACACACCCAGGATGACGGAAAACCACCAGGACCACCGTAAGATGCGAGTACCACTTCCATGCATACATGAAGGGTGCGTTGGGAACGCTCCCCATCCCGTGCATGGCATTAAAAATGCCCCAAAATCCTTTCGGTATTTCCTGGACCCGGGCCGTCTGGTCGTGAAAGGTGTAATCCACAACATACCGCTTGCCCGGGTGTTCGAGCGCAAAATGAAAAACGCCCGTGGTGTCGTGCCACGTTTCCCATGGGAGAGGCCATCCGACAAGCGAAAGTGAATCGCGAAGGGTATGGGAAAGCACCGAGTCATCGTTAAAGTCGTTGTTGAGGTTAACCTTCCTGTGCCACGACTCAGGCTTTCGGTCACCTTTCATGAAAGAAAAATGATGATTGAAGTTCAGGCTACTCGTTCCCAGAATGATCAGGTACCAAAAACAGATGAGGCCACTGTACAGATGGACCTTTAAAAATAATTTTCGCATTGCGGAGAAATTTCCGGAATGGCTAAGGTAAGATGAAAAATCCGTTTATCGAGGGAGGTGCGCCGGCGTGCCTGATATTATTTTTTAGTTTTTCGATGGCTTCGGTTTCTTTTTCACGATTACCTGCCAAATAGCTTGCCACTTTCAGGCCGTGCAGGGATTGATTTCTTCCCGGCGCTTTTTCCAGACTTTTTTCGAAGCTTGACAATGCCTGTTCCGGATGTCCGGTGGCTAACAGGAACTCGCCATAAAATTCATGTGCGGGTTTGAGGATCTCAGGTGGACCGTAAAAATGTCCGTTCACTTCTTCCAGATCGATGGCTTTCTTAAAATGTGCCCTGGCTGAAAGGTGATCCCGGGTCATAAAAGCATCAACACCCAGCAGTTCCTCCAATAAAATCGTTGCCTGGTTGATCGCGCGCTGTGGAGAGGATAAGGCGCCACATTGGGCTACCCCTTCACTCATCATTTTCCTTTGTGCCGCGTTCCTGATATCAGCTTCTATTTGTCCAATAGTCTTTTCCAGGGTTCTACCATCGCCCTTCCTGTAGGCCATTGCACCCCTCAAAAATCTGTCAAGGGTGCGGATCTCAAGCCGGAGGTCCTCGTCCTTCACATTCTCAGTGGCAACGGCGTTTTCCCAGTCGTTTGTTTCCATCACATAATGACCTCTCATGATCACAAAATGGTTGCGGGCAACAACAGACGACAATTCGCGGGTAAACCGTAACTGGCTGTTCAAAATTTCGCGTGCTTTCTCAAACCTGCCTTGCTGAAGATAACCGTACTGAAGCCACCAGTGCGCATGATAATTCAGTGCGTTGTTGTCAAGTTGTTTCGCCTGTTTCCTGTCAACGCCTGCGCGCCAGGATACCTCGTTGGAACGAACAACATCATCCCATAAGCCCAGCGCCAGGTAAATATGCGAGGGCATGTGCAATGCATGTCCCGAATAGCTTGCGGCCCGGGCATACTCGTTCGCCTGGTCCCAGGCAAGTTTCGCGTACTCAGGGTGGTCCTGCGCATGGATAAAGTAGTGAAGCGCGCCCGGATGGGTTGGATCTTTCCTGAGGATAGCACCTGCAATTCCGGCAGCCCTGTTACAAAGCTCCGTATCCCAGCCCTCCGACAACCCGAGCAACGACAAAGCGTAAAATAATGCAACCTCATGACTATCCTTATACTTTTCAAAAAGGGTCGACATAAAGTCCGAATAGGCTTTATCCCTGTCTGCCTTGGTTCCTTCACCATAAAGCAGATCGAGTGAGTTCATCAGGTCATAATCAAGCGATGCAGGCGCCGGCGGCGTGTCCTTTGAAAGGTCTTTGAATCTATTGATAACCTCCCTGGCGCTGGCCTGATCCTGGTTGTGCCACACAGGATGATTGTAGGTCATTGCTTCGCCCCAGTACGCTAACGCATACGTTGGTTCGCTTTGTTGTGCTTCGCGAAACAACTCGCGCGCATCCGGATATTCGAAGTTGTGTAAGAGCAGAAGTGCCCGATCAAAGATCTCTTTTGCTTCAGGGTTGTCCGTATCTCCAAACAGGGGCGGGGGATTCGCGGGAAGAAGAACCATGGATGTGTGATCTGCAAAAATCCAAAGCAATATGAAAGTGGCCAACGTTTTCATATACCATCCATTTCACTAAAAATAGGATTATTTCACTCATCAACCAATTCAAAAAAGATTAATGTACAACGGCTGTTTCAGCAAGGATGGCGACCATTCAACGTTTTTCTTAACGGCCACTATTTTTTCACCGCGCTGATCCGACGATGGCTGGCAGCCGCCGGTTGTTAACCTTCACCTGTTATCTGCAGCAAATAAATGATGGCAAAGACAGCGAAGAACAGTCCTGCAAAAGCCGTGAGTATAAAACTGAAGACTGATGGTTTTAATTCGGCCGGCAATTTTTTATGGTTGAGATACAGGATCAATACCACCAGCACGGGAATATGCGCAGCTTCGATGGCGCCCGCGACCTTGAGGAGTGACACCGGTTCACCCACCAGAAGGTAAAGGATGATGGGAGCGACGGTTACCAGTCCGATGACGAAAATTCTGCGAAGGATTTTCTCCTCCGTCCATTTTCCCGATAACCCGAATTTTTTCAGTAGCAGGCGTGTACCACCGGAGAACATTCTGCCGAAGCCATCCTGGTCAGAGAGCACGGTATCCCAGAAGCCGATAAAGACGGCGAAGATCATAAACCAGAAACCCACGGGCCCCCACAACTGACCCAACATCTGACCGAGGACTTCGGCCACCTTGTTTTCCTCCGGAACGAGGCCTTTGGGTTTGAGAAGCTCGGTACCCAGAATTAGAAAAGACAGTGTGATAATCAGTGTTCCTACCACCGCCACGGTAGTGTCCGTTGTCATCTGCCCGATCCATTTTTTCAGTTTCTGCCGATGGTCTGCCGTCAGCGTCAGGTCCTTGGCATCGTCATTTTTCTTGACTCCGTACCCCTTCGCCTGGATCCAATAGGAGTACCATATCAATCCGGCCGCACCCGATAACATGAATCCCAACCAGGGGAATATTTCATCATATTTAATATCGGGTGGGACTTTGGGAATGACGCCGGCCATCAGCGCACCTGCTTCGGGAAAAACAGAGGCCGCAGCGACGACAGCAGAAACGCCCAGCGCAATGGCGAGGATCGTGGCGGCCTTCTCCACGCCCTTGAATTTACCCCACAGTACAAGTGCCGTTGAGGCAAGGATGGCCAGTATGGTCCAGATGCGGATGTCGCCTGGCAATACAAGCACAAGCGCTGTGGCCGCAGACCCTGCAAGTCCGGCAATAGTTGCAACGGCGACCAACAATTGCGGAATGAGAATTAAATAGAGCGCCCAGTTTTTTGGGCCCGGCAATTCTGAAAACCCGTCGATGATCGTTTTTCCAGTGCAGACAGTAAACCTGCCAATTTCACGATTGATAAACCATTTGAGAAGCACTGCCGCGAGCATTGCCCATACGAGACTGTATCCATACAGTGCCCCGACGCGTGGTGTGAATAGCAATTCCCCGGAGCCGGCGGCGGAAACCATCCACAGAAATCCAGGGCCCAACCACTTGAGTTTTTCTTTGAAACTTTCCGGAGGATCAGCGATCGTAACGGCGCTCTTACGCATAAGTATATTTTATCACCCGATTTTAAAAAACTATACCACTCAGGATCACAGCGACGCCGTGTGCCGTTAGCAATGATCTGCAACCATTCAAAACGCAACCCCAGGGTTAAGGTAAAAAACCAATCAGGTCAGCCATATTTTTCTGTATCATGCAGCAAACAACAGGTAACATGACGCTTTCGGCGGATGCAGTTTATGATGGAATCATTCTGGGCGCAGGCCACAACAGCCTTGTCTTACAGGCCTACCTTGGCAAAGCAGGATTAAAGATCCTTTCCCTCGAAAGGAGCGGACGGGCCGGAGGCGGACTGGCCACAGAAGAAGATCCGGCGCATCCCGGGTTCCTCCACAACACACATTCATTTTACCACCGGGCGCTGAACCAGATGCCATGGTATAAAGAGCTGGAACTTGAACGCCATGGCGCGGTCTACATGGAACCAGAACTGAATGTCGCATTATTGCTGAGCGATAAACGGTCGCTGGAGTGGTGGACTGATTTTGACAAGACTATTGAATCCTTCTCCAGCTTCAGCAGGAAAGATGCCCAAACGCTGGTGCACTGGCGAGAAAGATTTCTGCCCATTGTACAGAAGATACTGGTGCCGGAAAGTCAGTCACCCCCTGTTCCGGATGCGGAGCGAAAGGCCAGACTTGAAAGAAGTCCGGAAGGGAGGTTGCTTCTGGAAACAAGCGCACTTTCGCCACTTGAATTTGTTCTGCGTGAATTCGAGAACCCAACCATACAGGCCGGGCTGCTCTTCTTCAATGGATTAAGGGAAGTAGATCTGCGTTCAAAAGGATTTGGTCATCATATTCCTGCGTTGCTGGCAAGCGCAGGCAAAGCACAGATCTGCAAGGGTGGTTCGGCATCGCTTGCGAAAGCACTCGTTGCCGCGGTGGAAGAGCGCGGTGGAACTGTCAAAGTGAACGCCGAGCCACAGCGCATACTCATAGAAAACGGCAGGGCAGTGGGTGTTGAAACAACAACCGGGGAGATCTTTCGTGCCCGTAATTTTGTTTGCTCGGGACTCAATCCCCAGCAGACTTTTCTTCAGCTGATGGAGGAGACCCTGGTTCCAAAAGCATGGCGTGACCTTGCGCGCAATTACAAATACAATCTGCTTGCGCCACTTTTCGGATTGAACCTGAACCTGAACGCGTCCCCACAGTATCTTGCAGCTGAAAAAAATCCGCATCTTAACAAGGCCCTGATGGTCATTCTGGGACTGGAGCATGTTGATCAGTTTCCGGAGATCGTCCGCCATCATGAGAAAGGCTCGATTCCTCCTACGGTGATGTGGGGGAGCTGCCCGACCGTGTTCGATCCCTCACAGGCTCCTCCCGGCAAGCACACAGCATTTATGTGGGAGAAACTCCCATACCATTTAAAGGGCGACCCAAAGAACTGGGACCGGGAAAAAAACAATCACGGAAAGGTGATGCTTGATCTTTGGTCAACCTATGCGCCCAATCTGAAGGATGAAGTGGTTCACTGGTTTACCAGGAGTCCGCTGGATACGGAACGCAGCCTTCCAAACATGAAATACGGCGACTTGCTGGTGGGGGCGCTTTCAGACGGGCAAACCGGATATAACCGTCCCTTTCCGGGAGCCGGTCACTACCGCGGCCATGTGAAGGGCCTTTATCTTTGCGGATCTTCATCACACCCGGGCGGAAACGTTACAGGCTTGCCGGGCTACAACTGCGCCCAGGTGATTCTGGCGGACATCACTTAAAGGAATTAACATGAAATAAGGAGGCCATGCTCCCGTCAGCCTCAGGTCTTGAGCGTGCGCATGAATTTGTCCAGAAGGATGGCTATCTTTTGTTTTGGATCGCCTTCACCAAGAGTCTCAAGGGGGAGGTAACCCCGGAAACCTGAATTCCTGATGAGGTTCATCAGCTTCTCCGGATCCACATCGACCTCTTTGTTGCGGATGAATACTTTCTCCTTGATTTGCCAGGTCACGGCATATTTTATCGTCTGTGCAATTTCTTCATAGGGATCGGCCGTCCGGAAACTTCCGATGTCGAGCATGAGGCCGTACCAGTCTGACCTGATCTTCTCCATGATCTCGATGGTATCCGCTGCTGTCTTGATGAAATCGTCGTGATTCTGCAGTGCCACGACAATGCCATGCGCTTTTCCGAAATCGATACAGTCACGAATATCTTTCACCATCCAATCCAGAATCTGTGCGCGCGTATAGCCCGCGGGTTTTTGGTTTCCGGAAAAGATCCTGATCGTCTGCGCTCCAAGCTTTTGGGCCGCCACGATCCAGTTCTTTACGAGCTGCACACTTTCCTGCCGTTTGGCCGGGTCGGCATGCGTGAAGTCATTCCGTACCCCTGTGCCGCTGATCTCAAGTCCCAGGCTGAAGGCCTTGCGCTTGATCTGATAGAGCACATCATCAGCAGGGACGTTGGGATACCCCGCAATGTAGTAAGCGGTAATATCCACGGCCTTTAATCCCTGCTCCCCGCAGAACTCCATCACGTCATCGAGCGACATGCTTCCATCGAGCAGTTGCTTATTGAATGAATACGCATTGAGACTGAGTTTCAATGATTGTCTTTTCGCCCCCTGCTGCACCGGACTCATGCCATGCGCAGCCTCTGCGAACATCCCCGCCGAAGCAATCACAGGAAGGGACAATATTTTTTTTACAAAACTCCTGCGTTTCTGATAATCATCCCGTGGCGTTTGCATAGTGCTGGTTTAGTTGATCTCATTCGTTTCTCCCTGACGGGAGGATAAATACACCCATAAGCTAAAAATAAATCCATTCAATTCATATCAGGATG
Organism: Chryseosolibacter sp.; assembly: GCA_049791675.1. GTDB lineage: Bacteria > Bacteroidota > Bacteroidia > Cytophagales > Cyclobacteriaceae > Chryseosolibacter. Next base: position 1,792 of record JBARAD010000199.1, on the reverse strand, counting down.
ATGAAGACTTTTCACCTTAATCGGATGGCACGGAGCTAGTTCGTTGAGAATAAATTATTATATTTCATAGCTTAAGAAATCAATAGAACCCTTCCTAAATCCTGAACGATGATCATTCTGTTTTTCGTGTTCCTGGTCCTGGCGCTGATTGTTATCGCGATTATCCGGTTTGACATACATCCCTTCCTGGCATTGTTTGTCGGGGCCATCCTCTATGGGTTACTGACGCGCATGCCGGGAGAACTGATATTGCAGTCCATTGCCGACGGCTTCGGCGGTGTGATGGGAAAGATCGGGCTCGTGATCCTTCTCGGTATTATTATCGGCACGTTTCTGGAAAAAACAGGCGGGGCGCTGGTCATCGCACAGAGAGTGCTCAACTGGATCGGAGAAAAATCAGTGATGCTTGCCATGATGATTACAGGATGGATCCTGTCCGTCCCCATTTTCGGTGACAGTGCTTTTGTCATGATGAATCCCATTAACAAGTCTTTATCCTACAAGGGAAAGTTGCCTTTCGCTGCCACCACGGTAGCCCTGACCTTAGGCGTGACAGCAAGTCACTCGCTGGTCCCGCCAACGCCGGGGCCCATTGCAACGGCTGGCATCCTGGGCGCGGACCTGGGACTGGTAATCCTCTGGGGAACAATCGTCAGTATCATTGCGCTCATACCGTGTTTTTTTTACGTGAAGTACTACGTTACGCGCTTTGAACTTCAACCGCAGATGGCGGATGTTGCGCAAACCTCCTCCATAAAAAAATATCCTTCATTGGGAAAATCCACCTTCCCGATCATCATTCCATTACTGTTGATCGTTCTGGCCTCTATCGCAAACTACCCCACGCATCCCTTCGGTGAGGGGATGTTTGCCACCGTATTGATCTTTCTGGGACATCCCGTGATGGCCCTGCTCATTGGGGCATTCCTTTCCTTTTTCCTCCCCGCTAAGTTTGACATCAAATTGCTCGGGTCTACCGGATGGATCGGTGATTCGCTTGTTACGGCTGCGCCGATCATTCTGATCACCGGCGCTGGCGGCGTATTCGGCATGATGCTTCAAAATTCCGGCATTGCCAAGCTGGTCAGCAGTAACATGGCCAATGTAAACTGGGGACTGTTCCTGCCATTCCTGATGGCGCTGGCATTGAAGACTGCCCAGGGATCCTCCACCGTTGCGATGATCACGACGGCCTCCATCGTTGCCCCGCTGCTGCCAGTCCTGGGGTTGGATACCGATATCCTGAAAGTTTTTGGTGTGCTGGCCATTGGCTGCGGTGCCATCGCTATTTCACATGCCAATGACAGTTTCTTCTGGGTGATGACCCAGATGACGGGAATGAATATAAAGATGGGAAATCAAACCCATAGCCTCGGCACGCTTCTTCTTGCCTGTACGGCAATCATCGTGCTCTATATGTTCTCTTTCTTCGTCTGAATTAGGAGTTTTAAAATTCAAAGTTTAAGATCTAAAATTTAAGATTAAGAAGGAGGTCCCAGGATCTCTGAGAGAGCCTAAATCTTAAATCTTGAATCTTAAATCTTAAATCTTAAATCTTAAATCTTAAATTTTGGATTATCGCGCCGTCCATCCACCGTCTACGGTGAGCATGGAGCCTACCATGTAGGTTGCAGCATCGCTGGCGAGGAAGATGGCTGCGCCCTGGATTTCGCGCAACTCGGCCCAGCGGCCCAGGGCTGTGGCCCCGACGATAAATTTCCTTCCCTCCTCGGTGTCGGCGATGGGAAGATTCATCTCGGTAAGGAAGGGGCCCGGGCAAATAGCGTTGACG
>JBARAD010000198.1:0-16851 GCA_049791675.1 Chryseosolibacter sp. | reverse complement strand
AGTACCAAAGGTGGGAATCGAACCCACACATCCGAAGATACACGATTTTGAGTCGTGCGCGTCTACCAATTCCGCCACTTTGGCTAGTCTTCGCCAGAGCTCTATTAGCAGGGTTTACTACATAGGCTCTGTAACACGCCCCTAAAGCTCCAGCGAAGGAAGGATGCAAATATGGACAAAAGTTTATTTCTTACCATACCGCAACCTTCATAAAGTGCAAAAATCATCGAAATCAGGTACCCAAAGCGCTAAATTTTTTCGTTGAAGCAGCAGTATACGCAAGACCGACATCATCCTGATCCAATTCCCAGGCTAGATTGGCAACTAAAAATCCTGAATCTCTTCCCCCTGCCTTCCTGGTTTTTGGCTGTCTTCTTCCCCCTCTCCGAACAGCTCAGGAATCTTTCAAACGACTGAAAAAACATTAGCACATTAGCACATTAACACATTAACACATTATTACAACACCTACTTCAACAAGTCAAACACGTGCGTATACTTCAGCGTCAGCCCGCGGTTGCGGACATCCCCCGCAGTATAAACATCATTGTACACAAGAAACAATCCCGTGTTCGCCTGCTCGAGAATGCTGAACCGCATGTTCAGGGACCACAGATCCTGTTCACTGTTGTATTGAACATAGCCCGACAGGTTGATGCGCGGCGTAAAAGCATAACTCAGCCTTGCTCCCAGAATCTTTGCAACGAAGTCACCACCGGGCAAGTTGACATCATTCACGGCCAGACTGTATTCGGAATTGAATCTGTCACCCAAACGAATGCCCAGGATGGCTGTGTTGAGGTAACGCGTACCTCCAAAGGATCCGCCCAGTATCGAGCGAAGGTTTACATAAACAGGTTTGCTCAGATTCGTGATACACACAAGCTGCGCCTCGCGGTGATGATACGTGCCCGCAGGAACAATGACATCCTCAGAGAGCTCGAAGGGAGTAACGACACCTTCGGTTGTGAAATTCATGCCTGTGTGAATTTCCAGTCCGTTCAGCCACACCCAGTGGTTGTCGACATGCAGGTAGCTTGTCTCGAGAAAGTTGTCGTAGTTCCAGTAACTCCGGTAGCTGAAATGCGGACGCCACTCCATCAGTCCTAATTTTCCGTTCATCCGGATCTGCTTTAATAGTTGCACCTCGGGTTTGCGGTAGGCGGACCGCATTAAAAACCCTACTTCAGGATTGAAACCTTCTCCAACCTCAGAATAGCCCGCGGCTCCCTTGATGCCATTCCATTCATAGCTGCCAAGGATCTTGAAAGACTGCTCATTCAGTTCCATGCCAGGCGTTTCTGTTTTGGCATAGTACCCGGAGATCGTGGCTTTCTTGCCGAGCCCCCACTTGCCATCGAGGGCAAAGGTGCGGTTGTAATGATCGGACGTGTCGAGGCTCTGACGGTTGACGATCAGCCCGCCGATGGAAGAGCGCTGACCAAGCTGATGGTTGACGCGCGCCACGGTGAAATTATTCTTCTCGATGCCGAGGGCAGGACGATCGTCCGTGATCATATTCAGGAAACCGATGTTGGTATCCTGTATCTTTCCCGATACACGCGCCCCTCCGAGAATCGGAACGACTTCTCCCCCGGGACCGATACCGATCCTCCGGCTGAAGAAGAGGTCTGCTTCTCCGGTAGCGCCGACTGAAAATTGCCCGGCATTCTCCAGAAAGAACGGTCGTTTTTCCGGGAAGAAGAGATTGAACCTGTCGAGGTTTACCTGCTGCTGATCGACTTCGACCTGGGCAAAGTCTGTGTTGTATGTGAGATCAAGCGTCACGGAGGGGGTAATGCTGTACTTTACATCGGCACCGACTTCAGGTTCAAACTTTGTTTCCGAAGGATTCTCTTCGAAGTCCCGCGAGACCCTTCCCAACGCATAGGGTATCAGTTTCAGGTTTCGGGGGGATTTCAGGTTAAGCCCTGTTAACGACCCTTCCAGCGAAAGTCTTTTCAGGTCAAACTGAATGGGCAGCGGCGCCCAGTAAGCGATCTCATTCGTCTTGCGGATGTTGCGCTGAAAGTTGATGCCCCAGGTCTGGTCTTGTCCGGATAAAAAACGCAGGGTGCGCAAGGGAATGGCAAACTCTGCGCTCCAGCCAAAATCTCCGACTTTCGCCTTCACCGTGAAGGCTGCATCCCAGTTCAGATTGAAGCCTCCGATGACGCCTGGCTGTTGGCGGTTAACGGACTGGGTGCCCTGTCCCTCATTGTCTACTTGTCCGTCATACTCGATGCCGATCGGATTGGTACCGAAGATAAATCCGTTCTGCCCGTCGTGATACGTATCGAGAATGAACAGGAAGCTGTCGGTATTATCCAGTGTTGCATCCCGGCGGGCATCAGAGACCACCAGCCTGTTCGGTTCGCGGTCGAAGCACACCACGGACAGGTAGAAAGTAGTGGCGGTATAACCGATCCTGACTTCTGTCTTTTCGGAGGCGGGTCGGCCTGCATCGGGTTTGGTTTGAATGAACTGATCGACGGGAGGCATCATCTTCCAAAGGTCCTCATTCAGCACTTCTCCGTCGATGACGGGAACATCCGGGAGGCTATACGCGGTGGCGGAAGGTCTGGTGCTGACATTGGGATTCGTTTCAAGTGTCTGCGCTGCGACGGGCAGGCACATCGCGAAAACAAGAACAGCCTGAATACAAAGGCTGCGGGAGTAATGGGTAACGGTCATAGCAGGGGAATGCTCAGTTGGCCTAAAGTTAATGTTAATCCCGAAATGTTTCGGCTGACTTATATGGGAGGCTGCATATTTTTGGATCGCCGAATTTCTTACTTTTATTATCAATTCAAATCGCAGCTCCGTGACTCAAAACGCTTCTTCCGGTCATTATGATGTCATTGTCATTGGTGTCGGCTCCATGGGGAGTGCAGCCTGTTGGTTTCTCGCTTCGCGCGGTCATAAGGTGTTGGGGCTTGAACAATTCCATACTCCCCACGAATACGGCTCGCATGCAGGTCAGAGCAGGATCATCCGCAAGGCATATTTTGAACATGCGGACTATGTGCCGCTGCTGGAAAGGGCTTACGAAAACTGGCGAAGTTTCGAGGCGGAGAGCGCTACGTCCATTTATTACCGCACCGGAATTCTGTATGCCGGATTACCGGAGAATGAAAACATCGCCGGGATCATGAATTCCGCCCGGCTCCATGGTATCCCCATTGAAAACTGGAGCCACCAGGAACGCGGGGTAAGATTCCCGGTCTTCGATGTACCCGCGGATTTCGAAACCATCTTTGAGCCGGATGCTGGTTTTGTTACACCGGAGCGGGCCATCCAACAATACGTCAGGGAGGCGCGAAAGAAGGGTGCGGCGATTGAGACGAATACACCGGTCATATCCTGGAATCGGGAAAGCAATACGATCCGCGTCGTAACTTCCCGGAAGGAATATACCAGCGATAAACTCATCATTACTGCGGGAGCCTGGGCGGGGCGCGTGCTTCCGCAATTGAATTTTCAGCTCACAGTCACCAGGCAGATCCTTGCCTGGGTGAAGCCTGCCGATCCCGGCCCATTCTCACTCGGAAATTTTCCCTGCTGGTTTGTCGAAGACCCGGCATTGGGTACGTTTTATGGTTTCCCAATATTGCCGTCCGGCTCTTTTAACGGGCCCATAGGGCTAAAGTTGGCGCACCACCATCCGGGCACCGCGTGTTCGCCGGATGAGATAAAGGGGGGCCACCACAAGGGTGAAAAAGAAAAGCTTCAGCAATTTCTGAGGACCTACCTTCCTGCGGCAGGCGACGCCATTATAGAAACTAAAAATTGCCTTTACACCTACAGTCCCGATACGCATTTTATCATTGATCACCTTCCCGGTTACGATGGACGGGTGACCATTGCCTGCGGTTTCAGCGGTCACGGATTCAAGTTTGTGCCGGTCGTTGGGGAGGTGCTGGCGGACCTGGCGATGAAAGGGAGGACGGAGCTTCCGATCGGGTTTCTGAAGTTGGGAAGAAATCAGTAATCAGTAAATCAGTAATGAGTAATCAGTAAATCAGTCACAATTCACGCTTTCACCAGGGAAAAGGCCTGCGTCCTTTCGGCAAAAAGCGACTTCACGCTTCCCCACACCGAGCCGAACAGGGCCGACTTCCTGTAACGTTCAAGGCTATCTGCATCCTGCCAATGACTGAGCGTCGTATAGACGTTATCGTTGTCGGCATCTTTCAACAGTTCAAGATGCGTACATCCCTCAAAGTTCCGGATCGCGTGTTCATTCGCGCGAAAGATCTGCAGGAATTCTTCTACCCCGGGTTCCGTAAAATGCATTCGGACGATGCGGATGATCATGTGATGAGGTTTTGGTTGCTGGCTGTTGGCCTTTAGCTGTTGGCTTCTGGCTGAGTCGTTTTAATTTTTTGAGCGTTATTCACGCGTCACGTATTGACAAAGGTCGACAGTCCACGGTCCACAGTCCACGGGGAGCGCCCTCAGCTATGAAAAACAAATGCTTCGAACGCACGCACATCCTCACAACTCACCATTCACGAGTCACGATTGACGAAATGCGCTGACCTACTCAAAAATAATATTCACCACACTGTCATAATCCAGCCCGAGCAATTCCGCTGCATTGCCTTTATAGATTCCTATTTCCAGCACATTCTGGCTGTTGAAGAGAATAAAACATTCTCCCTGTTCGGCCTGATTGTAGACGGTGTGGATGCGTCTGAATTTTTCGCCGCCAAACTGAATGGTGAAACCCTTGTCCTTGCTCAGGATATCAAATGCCTGTTTTGGAATGTTCGTGATCAGGTTACCAAAGTGGTCGACGCGTATGATGTGACCGGTAATTTGCTTTTTTGTGGCCTTCACCTGTCTGTCGATCAGTCTTTTCAGTTCGGCGAGCGGTTTGCCGAGGCTGGCCGGGTCTTCCCCCGCTGCCAGCCTGGCGGCGGCGGGTGCGAATATTTCCTTTTCAGGAAACGTAGTGGGCGCGCTGGTCTCCGCGGCGATTTGCCAGATCTTTTCCGGCGCATGTTCACTGAGGAGACTGAATAAACCGTTGTCGGATCCTACGAAAAAATGCCCCTCCAATTGCACAATCACAAAGGCGTCGCCACGATTTCCGGCAGCATCAACGCCGACCAGGTGGATGGTGCCCTTGGGAAATTCGCGAAAAACAGACCGTAGAACGTAGGCTGCATGACCGATATCAAACATGCGGATCTCATGGCTGATGTCGACGATCCGGATTCCGGGAGTGACTGCCATGATCCGTGCTTTAATGGCTGCTATGTAATGATCACTTTCCCCAGAGTCTGTTAAAAGTGTTACAATGGCCATTTGTCGGAATGATTTTAAAATAACTTGGAAAGAAGGGCACTGGTAGTGTGCTTTTTATTGTATTATTTTTGTTGTGCTAAAAATACAGCATTAGCCCGAATTTTGCGGGAATCATACTGCTTTAATCATCACGGTTTTCCGGGGTCGAAACAGCGGAGTGGTTCAATCCGGATTCATGGCACAAAAATAACAGGAGTAGAGAAATTAAATTTAACAGAGACAGACACATTGATTGAAAAAGTTGTAAATCTTGAAAATATCTCGCTGCCGGAGTTTCTCGGCGTGGAGAACAAAAACATCGATTCTTTGGCCGCGGCTTTTCCCAAAAGCAGGATTGTTTCACGCGGCAACCAGATTGTTTTGAAAGGAAGTACATCCGAGATCGTACAGATCGACGATATCCTTTCCGCCCTGATCCAGCATTATCATAAATATGGCCGTATCACGGAGGAAAATGTAAAAAGCTACATCGCCCGCGAGGAGGAGATAACCCTTCCCGACGGGACCGCCGGAAGTACACCCGATGGGGTGATCATTTATGGAACCCGTGGATCGGCCATCAAAGCAAAGACCGTCAACCAGCAACGCCTGGTGGACGACGTAAAGGAGAACGATCTTGTTTTTGCCCTCGGACCCGCGGGTACGGGGAAGACGTATATTTCAGTAGCCATGGCGGTGCAGGCTTTGAAGAGTAAATCGGTCAAAAAAATCATCATTTCCAGGCCTGCGGTGGAAGCAGGAGAGAACCTGGGTTTCCTCCCCGGGGATCTGAAAGAAAAGATTGATCCCTATCTGCGACCCATATACGATGCGTTGAATGACATGATCCCGTATGAAAAGCTGAGCTACTATATGGAAAGGGAGATCATCGAGATCGCACCCCTGGCCTATATGCGCGGCCGGACCTTGAATAACGCTTTCATTTTACTGGACGAGGCGCAGAATACGACGCCGATGCAAATGAAGATGTTCATGACCCGCATGGGACCCGATTCCAAGATGATCATCACGGGCGATCCGACCCAGGTCGATCTTCCCTCCAATCAACGGTCGGGTTTAAGGGAAGCCATCCGGATATTGAAAAACATCAAGGGCATCGGCTTCGTTGAACTGACCGATAAAGACGTGGTGCGCCATCGCCTGGTGAAGGATATTATCGATGCCTACAGCAAGGAAACTCCCACCCAGAACGTGAATCGCGAGGCGTGAGTCGTTAGCAGCGGCTCGCATACAATAGGTACCCATCGGCGTAGGGGATTTAGGTGGATTTCGCTATATTACCTTCATGATCAGGTGGATACCCTATACCTTTGTCCGCACGGTTCTTTTCTTTATTGCTGGAATTTTGGTGGCTTTTGCTGCGCCCGCCCAGCTTCCCGAGAAGCTTTTCCCATTCCTGACCGGGGGGATGGCCCTGCTCTACTTTGTTTTCGTGTTCCTGGCCCGCAGGAAATACCATTCCTACAATCCCGGATGGGTGGGTCTTCCGCTCGTGTTTCTTTTGGGATATGTACACCTGGTGTCCCAAAAGGAATCAGGAAATCCCCATCACATCCTGAATACTTCCGATACCATTTCTCATTATCAGGCGATTGTCACGCGGTTTCCCGAAGAAAAGGCAAGGACCTGGAAAATCGAAGCTTCTATTCAGCAGATCCATACGGACAAGTGGAGGCCCAAAGAGGGTAAGCTGATCCTGTATCTCTCCAAAGAAGATCTTGTCGAACCTTTCGTTTACGGCGATGTCCTGTTGATCAAAGGTGCGCCCCGGCTAACAGAAGGAGCGGCCAACCCCGGCGAATTTGACTACCGGGAATTTCTTGCCCTGAAAAATATTTATCACCAGCATTTTTTGCGGAAAGGCGATGTTGTAAAAATGGATCACGATCCGCCCTATCTTTTTTTGGACTTGGCTTTCCGGGGAAGAAAATGGGCCGATGCTACCCTGGAAAAATATGTTCATGGTATCCGGGAACAAGCCATTGCTTCGGCGTTGGTGTTGGGCGTGACCGATGGACTTGACCAGGAACTGCTTCAGGCATATGCTTCAACAGGCGCCATGCATATTCTGGCAGTATCGGGGTTGCACGTGAGCATCCTTTACATGATTCTGCTCTGGGTGTTAACACCCCTTAACAAAGGAAGGGGAGGTCCTTGGTTCGTCGCCCTGGTGGCGTTGCTGATCCTGTGGCTCTATGCTTTTGTTACGGGCCTTACACCTTCTGTGCTGCGCGCCGTGACCATGTTTTCTTTTCTTGCCCTTGCGAAACCATGGGCCCGAAGTACAAATATTTACAACACGCTGGCGGTTTCCGCCTTCTGCCTATTGCTGTTCGATCCCTTCCTTATTAGGTCAGTAGGTTTTCAATTATCCTATCTCGCGGTCCTGGGTATTGTTTACCTCTATCCCAGAATCTTGTTGCTTTGGGAACCACGCCACCGTTTGGTTACAGAAGTGTGGAAGATTTCGGCCGTGAGCATTGCGGCGCAAATAGCAACGTTTCCGCTGGGGTTATTGTATTTCCACCAGTTCCCTAATTATTTCTTATTCTCCAATTTGCTAGTGGTACCCCTTTCTTTTGTGGTGCTTGTTCTGGGATTGATCCTGCTGGTGGTAAGTTTCATTCCACTCTTTGCGATGGGGGTTGGCGCTTGCCTTCAAGTGATCATCAAATTACTGAATGCCATCGTATTCTCCATGGAAAGCCTGCCTTTCAGCATGATAGAAAATATTTATATCACAGCGGGCCAATGCGCATTGCTCATCGCGCTCATTATGGCCATGGTGGCGTTGATAGAATGCCGTAAATTCCAATATCTCCTGTTAGGTTGCGGGTGTGTGCTGTTTATTTCCTTTTTCCAGTGGCGGCATTTCAATAATGAGGTGAACGTTCAGAAAATCACGGTTTATAAAGTCCCGGGGCACAGTGCGATGGATCTTATTGACTGTGGCACAAGTTTCTTTTTGTCCGATACGGCGCTGAATGCGAACGCCCAAAAGATGCGCTATCATATTGCACCCAACAGGCTTTTGGCAGGGGTCAGACAAGTAAGTGCGGGCGCGCCATTTGCAAGAGACATTCGCGGCGGTACACTCATCACCTGGAACGGAAATATTATCCTTCAAATCCACGATCCCGGTTTTGAGCTGCCCGGTGTATTGGAGGTGGATTGCCTGGTGATTGCCAACAATGCGGTGCATTCAATTGGCGACCTTCAGGCCAGGGTTAAATTCACCAGCGTGGTGCTTGACAGTAGCAATTCTTTTTTATTTGCATCCCGTTTTTTACGGGAAGCAAAGTTGTATAACTTAGAAGTCCATTCTGTTTTACATCAGGGTGCGTATATTTCAAGAATCGAAAATCAGGATACATGGAGTTTATAGAATATGCCGTGGAAGACCACCTCGCATACATTACCCTTAACAGACCGGAAAAAAGTAATGCACTATGCTACGATCTTGTGTCGGAATTGCGGATAGCATTCAAGGACGCGGAAACCGACGACAATGTTAAGGCAATAATCCTGAGAGCCAAAGGCGATGCTTTCTGTGCAGGTGCGGACCTGAATTATCTGCAGGACCTGCAGGCGAATTCTTTTGAACAGAACCTTGCGGATTCGGACCACTTGAAGGAATTGTTCCTGCAGATCTATCAACACAAGAAGGTCGTTATCTCACAGGTGCATGCACACGCCCTGGCAGGGGGTTGTGGTTTGGCAACGGTGTGTGATTTTACGTTTGCCACCAGCGATGCTAATTTTGGTTATACTGAAGTGAAGATCGGATTTGTCCCCGCCATCGTGATGGTTTTTCTGCTGAGGAAGGTCGGCGAAAGCAAAGCAAAACAATTGTTGCTGGGAGGTGGGGTGATCACCGCCGAGCAGGCGTTATCCATGGGACTCATTCATTACATCCGTGACAGAGATACCCTCGAAAGTGATGTGAAAGAATTCGCTTCTCAGTTAATCGAAAACAATTCCGCTTACGCGATGGGTGTTACCAAACAGATGATTGCAAAAGTTCAGGGACTGCCGATCGGGGAAGCGCTGAGTTTTGCTTCTGAAATGAATGCCAAGGCGCGCGGCAGTGATGACTGTAAGCGGGGCATTAACGCTTTCCTGAACAAGGAGAAAATTACCTGGACGTAATGCTTTGCGCATAAACGACAGGCGAAACGCAGCCGCGAATACGCCCCTGCTACGCGGTCTTCCTGGTCGCCGGCCAATATCCAACGCAATCACTACTGGTTTTTCATAGGGCGCCATGCTGGGAGGCCAGCATAAGCACTACAAGTCCGGCAATCCCGATAATTATCCCGGCAATCGCAAGACCTCTTTTTTCGCTTTTTAATCCGATGGCGCTGAAGATCACCCCGAGGATGATCAGGGGCCAAAGAACAAACCATCCAAGCAGTGAAAGCACGAATCCCGCAATGGCGAAAACATTGTTTCTGGGATTGTTGGTTTCCTCCCCAGAGGCAGGTTTGAGAAAGCTTCTTGTTTTGATTTTCTTTATTTCGCGTACAGCAGATCTTAATTCTTTTCGCGCCTCTTTTCTGTCAGACTTGCTCAGGCCGGGCATGACCGGGGATGCATTAACAGGTGTGGGCGTAGACGCGGGGGCGCTTTCCAGCGTTTCGGTCAATGGAATTGGTTCCGGGCTGGCGCTTGCGGCAACACTTTCTGCCGGGTTGGATAACAATGGTTGTCCGGATGCGGTTACACCCGGGGCCGGATGACCTGCCTGATTAAAATAATAGGTGTACCTGGGTGCACAACATGCAAAAAGCAATACAGTGAGAAGGAACAGTGTGATTTTCATTTTAAGGGGGTTTTTATAGACCTTAAAATATGAAAAATCCACGAACCGGCAGTATTCACCAACCCCTGGTCTGCCGTAAATAAAAAAGGCACAAAGTCGCCTTTGTGCCTTTTCGATCTAATCTATCGGCTGAGTTAGTTTATCCGAGATCTTTTTCCAGTTCTTCTACTTTCACCTGCGCTTCGTCCTTGCCTAGTTCAAGAGCTTTCTTGTAAAGATCAAGTGCTTCCTGACGGGCTTTCTTCTTTTTCTTGGGAGCGAACTGGGTGCGGTTTGCAGCTTCTTCAAGTGCCTTGGCCTGTGCGAAATATGATTCTGCCTGGAAGTTTTTGCTTTCGACATTCATTTCCTGCATTTGTGATTCCATGGTGGCAAGATTCTCTTCTCTTTCTTTCAGGGCCATCTCATTCACGATGATGACTGAATCCCGTGAAGAGACTCTTCTGGTCAGCGTTTGATTTTCTGCCCGGACACTCTTCACTTCTTCTTCCAGAGAAGTTAATTTCAGGGAAGTTTCCTCAAGATCGGCCTTCAGGCGTTTGATCGTGCCTGAGTAACCACGGGTTCTCTGTGCATTCTTTTCGAGCTCGGCGATTTTCTGCTGGCTCTCATTCACATACTCCCGGATGCTCGCAAGCCGGTTTTTGTAGTCCTGATAGGATGCACCTTCAACCATGTCGGTGCGCAATAGCTGGCGACTCGCGTCAATGGAGTCGATCATGACTCCCACTTCCTGCAGGGCCTCATTCGTTTTCTGGCTTTCCTGCAGTTCTGTTCTCAATGAATCAACTTCGGACTGGAGTGCAACTTCCTTTTCCTTGTTATTGCAGCCCCAGATAAGTCCGACAGTGGCTAAACCTAGGATGAATTTACGGATCATATATTTGTGTGTTTTGGATTAATTCATCCTAGCATTAACAAATACTGAGTCATCTTAAACGTGAAGGATTGCGAAGCTGACGAAATTGCATTTTTCGTCGATGAACTGCGTTTACCGGCGTTAGTTAGCATTTAAAAATACAATTCAACGGTTTGCATGAGCAGCAGTGTGTGGGTTAATTCCACAGTATGATGAAGTTGGCGGCGTTTTTTATTCGATTTTCAGTCTTAATATCAGATGGCCTACCCGTTTTTGAGGTTGACAGGTCGTATCGACGGTTAAATACGTGCATAATGAACCGTTTTTTCGAACAATACTTTTCATGTTCACCTCTTACCTGGAATTTAAACACGGGTTGTTTTCTTCCAGTCGATATAGAACACTCCGAACGTTTTTTCGATGATGAGCTGTCGCATGACCGGTATTTATTTTTCTCCTCCGCTGCGCCATCCCAGGTATGGGTTAGCGCTTGATGTAAAATCAATGAGTGGATACGGCAATTCCGGAATGTTGATCTGTGAATTTCTGCGATATGCCGGTCACCGCTGATAAACACTACATTCTTTGCTTAACTGGAAACGATCAGATCCAAAAGCTTTTTTCTTTCCGCTGGAAAGTTTGCCCATTTTTCAAAGTGGTGTTCTTCCGGGAGGACCTGAATGCTGGAATTGATGATGTTGATGGCCGCGCCGGAACTACGTAATTCTTCCTCCAGCCACTTCCATTGATCTTCCCCGAGCAGCGTACCCGTCACGTTGGGCGTGTTCCTGTAAAGTCCTCTCCCGGTGACTTCGTCGGTATAATGTTCGCTCACTCCCACATATCGGGGCGTTTCGTTATGTTTGTCTATAATATCACTGATATGCAACTGAAGGGTAAACTGGTTTTCTGTTTTCTTATTTGTTCGGCACCTGTGTTTGGTCAGTTCAAAAACATCATGTTGGATGAGCAGAATGCAGATCATCCCTTTATTTGCGAGCCCACCATTGCGATCAATCCCCGTTATCCGAATAATATTGTCGCGGGTTCTGTTCTGGACAATGTCTACTACACAAAAGACGGAGGAAAGAACTGGCAGAAAGGCAAGCTTGCATCGCCGTTCGGTGTTTACGGCGATCCTGCTGTAATCGCTGATGCGAAGGGTAATTTTTATTACCTGCATCTTTCAGATCCTACAGGTGGGCAGGGCGGTTATGATTCAGAAAAGCTTGACCGCATTGTGGTACAGCGATCCGGCGACGGGGGAGAGACCTGGTCTCCGGGGGAGTCTGTCGGGTTGAATCATCCGAAGGATCAGGACAAGCAGTGGGCGACGGCGGATGCGCGCGGGAACCTGTATGTAAGCTGGACCCAGTTCGACAAATATGGTGATCCGGATGCTGCGTGTCAGTCAAATATCCTTTTCAGCATGTCTAAGAATGGAAAGAAGTGGAGCGACCCTGTAACCATCTCTCAACTTCCCGGCAACTGTGTCGATGACGACAACACCGCCGAGGGGGCGGTGCCCGCAGTTTCCCATGACGGGAAAGTATTCGTTGCCTGGTCAAACCAGGGAAAAATATTTCTCGACCGCTCTTTCAACGGGGGAGATCTATGGCTGAGCAACGACATTGTCGTCACCGATCAGGCAGGCGGATGGGAACTGGAAATTCCCGGACACGATCGTTGTAACGGTATGCCTGTACTTATTTCCGACAACAGCAAGGGCCCTTACCGCGGAAGTTTGTATCTGGTGTATGCCGATCAGAAAAACGGTGAAGATGATACGGATATCTGGTTCACGAAATCCCACAATTACGGAGATAACTGGGTATTGCCACTGCGCATTAATAACGACGGCAAAGGTAAACACCAATACCTTCCCTGGATGGCTGTTGACCAGGAAACAGGTTATATTTATATCGTCTATTACGATCGCAGAGATTACGACGACAATCAAACAGATGTTTACCTGGCGTATTCTACCAACGGAGGATCTTCTTTCAAAAACGTAAAGATCAGCGACAAACCTTTTACTCCGCAGGAAGACCGGTTCTTCGGCGATTACAATAATATTTCAGCACACAAAGGTATCATCGCGCCGATATGGACGAGGATGGATGATGGCAAGACGAGCGTCTGGACCTCGATCATCCGGCAAGAGGAACTTCCGAAGTAAGTTGCGTTGCGTGAAGGGTAATCGACAACCGTGAAGGAGTTTGTAAGTTGTCAGTATGTCACAACTCACCGCTCACCAGCGCCGCTTCTTCGAATGCTTTCGTGAACGATTCCACGGACTGGGCCCCGGAAATTGCGACCCTGTCATCGATAATGAATAGCGGTACGCTGGTAATGCCCAGGTCGTGCAGGTCCTTTTCGGCCATTTCAATTTCCATTTTACCAGTGTTGCTATGGAGCAGCAAATCGACCTTTGCGCGATCAAGCCCGGCCTTGGCGGCGATCTCAATCAGGTTCTCGGTTTTTGACAGGTTGATGCCTTCCGTGAAGTATGCGTGAAAGAAGGCTTCTGCAACTTCCATTTGTTTGTCATCTTCCCGGGCGAACATCATGATGCGATGTGCGTTACGCGTGTTCGGCGCGGTCTGTTGGATTTCCATATGAAAGTCAAGGCCTTCGCGGGCGGCAACCAGCTTCACATGTTCATTTAACGCGTGAAATTTTGCTTCACTTCCGAACTTGCGGCAAAGGTATTCCCGGTAATCATAGCCTTCTTGCGGCGTATGTGGATTCAGTTCGAAAGGAAAATATTCTACATCAAAATCAAAGCGGTCGGAAGCCAGGTCCATGGCTTTCTCCAACCTGCGTTTGCCGATGTAGCACCAGGGGCAGACGATATCCGACACTACTCCGATTTTGATTGTGATTTTGTCCATAATTGAAACTCCCCGCGGTTTAAGCCTTAAAATGGTTTTCCTTCCTGATCAAAAAGCCATGCCCGGCACGCGCGGGAACTTCATAATTTTAAACCTTTATTGTATTTTTGCGACCGCTTGTCTTAAAAGGCGGGCTACATCAGAAAAACACAACAAAAATGACAGTTGACGAAAAGCTAAAATTCAAAGTAAAAGACCTTTCCCTGGCAGAATGGGGAAGGAAAGAAATCAGGTTGGCCGAGGCTGAAATGCCTGGATTAATGGCTACCCGCGAAGAGTTTGGGACTCAAAAACCGCTGAAAGGCGCCAGAATTGCCGGTTGTTTGCACATGACCATCCAGACTGCCGTGCTGATCGAAACTTTGGTTGAATTGGGTGCAGAAGTCTCCTGGTCATCCTGCAATATTTTCTCCACACAAGATCATGCTGCTGCTGCCATTGCCGCTGCAGGGATACCTGTGTATGCCTGGAAGGGCATGAACGAGAAAGAATTCGACTGGTGTATCGAGCAGACGCTATATGCCTTCAAAGATGGCAAGCCATTGAATATGATCCTTGACGACGGGGGAGACCTTACCAATATGGTATTGGACCGTTACCCTGAGCTCGTTCCGGGAATCCGCGGCATATCCGAGGAGACCACCACCGGCGTTCACCGCCTGATTGAAAGGATGAACAATGGAAAGTTACCCCTGCCTGCAATTAATATCAATGACTCTGTAACGAAGTCAAAATTTGATAATAAATACGGCTGTAAGGAGTCCCTGGTGGATGCTATCCGCCGCGCAACAGACGTAATGATCGCCGGAAAGGTGGCCGTGGTTGCCGGTTACGGCGATGTCGGCAAGGGCTCTGCAGCCTCACTTCGGGGCGCAGGCGCACGCGTGATCGTAACGGAGATCGACCCGATCTGTGCGTTGCAGGCGGCCATGGATGGATATGCTGTGAAAAAAATGGATGACGCCGTGAAGGAGGCTGACATCGTTGTCACCGCCACCGGCAATCACAGCATCGTTGTTGATCGCCATTTTCAGAGCATGAAAGACAAGACCATTGTCTGCAATATCGGTCACTTTGATAATGAGATCGATGTAGCATGGTTAAACAAAAGCGCCGCGAAGGATACGTTGAAACCTCAGGTTGATATCTATACCCTGAAAAACGGCAACCAGGTTATTTTGCTGGCCGAAGGACGCCTTGTGAATCTCGGATGCGCTATGGGCCACCCGTCTTTCGTGATGTCTAACTCATTCACCAACCAGACGCTGGCGCAGCTTGAACTCTGGACCAATCACGGTAAGTACGAGAACAAAGTGTACATGCTTCCGAAACACCTGGACGAAAAAGTTGCCCGCCTTCATTTGAAGAAGATCGGTGTTGAACTTGAGCAACTTTCATCTTCTCAGGCCAAGTATATCGGCGTGGAAGTTTCAGGTCCCTTCAAACCGGAATATTACAGATATTAATGATACGTTGACTGCTTTCAGAAGCCCTGGGGAAACCCGGGGCTTTTTTTTGGTGCGGGCACCCGCCTTCGCTGCAACGCGCAATCGACCCAGACCCCGCCGGGCACGGCGCTTCAGTGAATATGCAACTCCCTTTGAATTCCCTCCAGCGATTTTCCTTTCGTTTCCGGGATGACCTTCCATGCGAAGATCCCGTGCAGGGCCATCATGACGGTAAACAACAGGAACGAGTAGAAGCCGCCGTTGTCAGACGATTCTGCAATGATGGGAAAAGACCACGAGATGACTGCAGCCATGATCCAGTGCGTGAAGCTTCCGAGGGTCTGACCCTGTTCGCGCACCTTATTGGGGAAGATCTCCGCCATAAATACCCAGATGACCGCTCCCTGTGAAAATGCAAAGAAGGCAATGAAGCCGACGAGGTAAAACATCACGGCATATCCTCCGAAGTCGCGCGTGTAAAATACCCACGTTACCAGTCCCAGAGCGATGACCATTCCCACAGAGCCAATGATGAGCAGGGTCTTTCTGCCGAACTTGTCGATCAACGAGATAGCAAGCAGGGTAAATACCATATTCGTTACACCGATCGAAATAGCCTGTAACAGGGCGGTATCGCGCGCCAGGCCCGTCATCTCAAATATCCTTGGCGCGTAATACATGATCGCATTGATACCGGACAACTGGTTGAACATCGCCAGGGCTATCACATACATGATGGGTTTATTGTATTGCCCGTTAAAGAGCTTTTCTTTCACCGCACCCGCGGTACTTTCAAGGCTCACCTGAATGTTTCGCAACGCCAGGGATGGGTTGGTTTCACCGATCGAAGCGAGCACTTTTTCCGCTTCTGCGGACTGATGATTTTTCACGAGCCAACGCGGGCTTTCAGGAACGAGAAACACCATAACGAAGAAGATCAGCGCGGGAAAGGCCTGAACACCCAACATCCAGCGCCATGCTTCGTCGCTGACGCCAAACAGCAAGTAGTTCGAAAGAAAGGCAATGAGAATTCCACTCACCACATTAAACTGAAACAAGGCAACGAGTCGCCCGCGTTTTTCAGCAGGAGAAATTTCAGAGATATACATAGGACCTACCACCGAGGAGGCGCCTACGCCGATCCCTCCTAAAAACCGCAGGGTCACAAAAAGCTCCCAGGAATTTGTGAGCGCCGTGCCAAGGGAGGTCACCAGATAGAGTATGCCGATGGCCTGAAGTACTTTTTTCCTTCCAAACCTTTCTGCGGGTTTGCCGGCAACCAATGATCCGATGACAGTGCCGATGAGTGCTGAGGCTACGGTAAAGCCATGCGCAAATTTATCCAACGACCAAAGTTGCTGAATGCTGCTTTCAACGCCCGAGATGACTGCCGTGTCGAAGCCAAAAAGAAAACCGCCCAGGGCGGCCACGATCGCATTGCGGAAGGCGGTATTTTTCTGCTGCATAGACAGGGGGTTCAGAACATTAAGATAATGAGAATCCGGTGAAGTTAAA
>JBARAD010000197.1:0-17229 GCA_049791675.1 Chryseosolibacter sp. | reverse complement strand
GCGTCCACCGATAGTTTTACTTTTCTGGTGATCGCCGCACCCGGCACGGCCAACGGTTCTATCCTCCTTAATACTGCTGGCAGAAACGCTCTGGATGCCTTTGCGATCCCAACCTTCACGGTGGCAAATGTCTGCTGCTTATATTTCACCATCGTCATTCGGTTGTACGGAAGGGAATCTACAGAAAAAGTTCTTCCTTCCATGAATGGGCCCGCCACGACATCAAACCGTTCTCCGGGTACGATCAATAATTCTGTCAGCTCGCGAGGGGTTTCCAGTAAGCCACCGTCGGTACTGATCACCTTAAAAGGAAGGCCCCCGAGGTAAAGCCGGAAATATTTCGCACTCGATGAATTGATGAAGCGCCATCTTTCCATCTGACCCGCATGCATATTGATCACAGGATTCTCCTTTCCATTGATGAGGAGCGTTTCGCCTTCGCGACCGTCATGTCTTTCGGCCCAGCGCTGAAAGACATTGCCCCGCCTGAAATCATTGGACGGCGTAAGCTTCATATCGTCTATCATGAAGATCCTTTCCTCGTCCATTACCGGGTCTGCATCATCTTCAACGATCAGGGCGCCGTACAGGCCGCGCTCCATTTGCTCGGTTTCATTTTCATGGGAGTGATACCAGAACGTGCCTGCGTCTGGTGTTTCGAAGCGATATTCGAATGACTCGCCTGGCGCGATTGGTTTTTGTACGTCCGAGGTGCCGTCCATGGACGATGGGAGGCGGATGCCGTGCCAGTGGATGATGGTGGGCTCCAGAAGATTGTTCGTAACTTTCACGACAACGGTATCACCTTTTTTTGCCTTGATCGCCGGACCCGGTACCGAGTTGTTAAAGCCCCACGCTTTGATTCTTTTTTCATCGGAAATATTCCATTCAAATTCTGAGGCAGTGAGTTGGTAGTGTTGGATGTTGGTAGCCATATTCTTTTGGTTTAAGATTTCGGAACGATTGAACAGTGTTTGTTTGGTTATGTGGAGATAACGGGAAAACACTTGGAAGGGCTACCGTTCAGCGGTACGCTTATGGGGGACGGATTTATATAATTTTTGGATCAGAGCTGATCCAGAGGAGTACGCCTGTTGCCGGCGATATTTTTGAAATGAGAAGGTGTAAGTCCTGTAACTTTCTTGAACTGAGCGGACAAATGGTGGACACTGCTGAAGCCCGTTTGATAAGCGATCTGTGTAAGCGACAGCTGGTCGTATACAACGAGTTCCTTCACTTTCTCGATCCTTTGCAGGATGAAGAACTGTTCGATGGTCTTTCCTTCGACGGAAGAAAAAAGATCGCTCAGATAGCTGTAATCATTCGGGATCCGTTCGGTGATAAAATCTGAAAGATTCCGGTTCTTTGTCTCGGCCGCGGGCGCCAGGTAATCGATAACGGCGAGCTTGATGTCTTCGATCATTTTATTGACACGGCTTTCAATCAATTCAAAGCCAACTTTGTTCAGCTCGCGTTCAAGGCCATTGATCTCGCCGGCGGAAAGTCTTCTCTCAAGTGCAACTTCTCCCATGATCACATTCCTGAAAGGGAGATTCAATGAAGCAAAGATGTTCTCCACCGTCATGATGCATCGTTGGCAAACCATGTTTTTAATGAGCAGTCTGGCAGGCTTTTGCATGCGGGAATTAATTCGGAAAGATACCAAATTGTTAAAAGGGATGGAAGGCCGTTTTACTTCCCTGTATTAACCGAAAAAGAAAGGCGCGCTTAGAAAAAAGAAAAGCCTCCAATCTCGAAGGCTTTTTAAGAAAAGTACCCGGGGCGGGACTTGAACCCGCACAGCCATTTCTGGCCACAGGATTTTAAGTCCTGCGTGTCTACCGATTTCACCACCCGGGCGGACCATTCAAAAACAGCGGCCGGTGGCCGGCTACCGTTTGAAATGCCCTAAAAAAATAAGCCCCTCTCCTGGGAGAGGGGTCCATTTTGATTTTGAGCGGGAAACGAGACTCGAACTCGCGACCCTCACCTTGGCAAGGTGATGCTCTACCAACTGAGCTACTCCCGCTTATTTCCCCGGCATTTCTGTAAGGGACTGCAAATTTAATGAGCGTTTCTAAAAATGCAACAGACAACGAAAAAAATGGCTGTTTTAAATTCAACCTACTTCTATTTGGCCTAAACAGCTTCCTTTACGGGCTCCTGTTGCAGGATCTCCTTCCTCAATTGCTGGGCATGCTGCCTGTTTTTTGAGTATTTGATGTGGTTCGGAACTCCTTTCAGGTCCCAGATCAGCCCGACAGCCGACATCGCCTTGAGGATGTACCAGGTGATGTCGATCTCCCACCAGAAGAATCCCTGGCGGCTGGCAGTTTCATAGTAATGGTGGTTATTGTGCCACCCCTCTCCCAGGGTCAGCAATGCCAGCCACAGACTGTTCTTCGACTCCTCACCGGTCTCATACCGCTGCTTGCCAAATTTGTGCATGATGGAATTAATGGAAAAAGTACCGTGATAAAGAATGACGGTGCTCAAAAAGAATCCGATAAACAAGGTCGACAGACCGGCCGAAGTGAACATCATCGTAATACTTCCACCATTTACAATTGCGCCAAGCGCTGTGACGGCAACCGCAAGGGCCACCGGCGCGACCAGATAATGTTTATTCAGCCATACCAATTCCGGATACTTCGAAAAATCACCAATGGTCTTATAGTCGGTCTTCTTGAAATCAGGACCCACGATCCAGCCAATGTGCGAATACCAGAAGCCATAGATCTTCATGGAATGCGGATCCGCAGGCGTATCACTGTGGCGATGGTGGTGGCGGTGGTGTGCTGCCCACCACAAGGCGCCTTTCTGTGCAGAAGTTTGCGCCATGAACGCGATCACAAACTGAAACCAGCGTGAAGTTTTGTAAGACTTGTGAGCGAAGTAGCGGTGATAACCGCCCGTCACCCAAAACATTCTTACAACGTACAGCACGCCACATACGATCCAGTCGAATAACGTAGCGCCCGTCCAAAGCGCTCCCAGAGGAATAAGATGTACTGCCGCAAAAGCTATCTCCTGTTTAAGAATAGGTTTGCTGCGAACTTCCGGTGTTATGGTTGTTTGACTCATTGTACTACAAACAGAAACATGATACAATTAGGTTCAGCCTTGATATCAAGGCGTACCTTTTTCACAAAGTTCGCAGGTAATTTCAAATAATACACTGATATAAATCACTTTTTAAACACGAAGGAGATCACCAACGGCAGCTGAACAATTGTTAGGTAGTGAGCGCGCAACGAATAAACGATGCTCAACTCTTTCAAGCGAAATACGCTACGCTTTCTTTAACACGGTAATTACTTCATTCAACTTCAACAACGCCTCCACCGGACTCATGGTGTTGATATCAACTTTCGCCAGCATTTCCTGGATCTCCTTAAACCGGGGGTCGGAATCAAACAGACTCATCTGCGGTGATGGCTTGGGAACATCATGGAATTTTTTGTGTTCCTCGTTCTTGTGTTTATCCTTCTCGAGAAAATGAAGGATCTCGTTCGAACGGAATACGATCTTGTTCGGCATCCCGGCGAGCTGCGCCACATGAATCCCGAAACTGTGGTTCGTACCTCCTTCTTTCAGCTTCCGCATGAAGATGATCTTGTCGCCAACCTCCTTCACGGAGACGTTGTAATTTTTCACCCGGGGCAGATCTTCCTCGAGCTGATTTAGTTCATGGTAATGTGTGGCGAACAGCGTTTTGGGCTTGCACTCCTTGTGTCCGTGATTGTGCAGATACTCAACAATGGCCCATGCGATCGAAACACCATCATACGTGCTCGTTCCCCGGCCGATTTCATCCATGAGGATCAGACTCCGGTGACTCAGGTTGTTTAGAATACTCGCCGTCTCCGTCATCTCCACCATGAAGGTCGACTCGCCGCGCGACAAATTATCGCTCGCACCAACGCGCGTAAAGATCTTATCTACAATGCCGATGGCTGCGCTGTCGGCAGGGACAAAACTTCCCATCTGGGCCAGCAACACGATGAGGGCGGTCTGCCGCAGCAGCGCGGATTTACCCGCCATGTTCGGACCCGTGATGATCAGGATCTGTTGCTTATCACTGTCGAGCAGGATATCATTCGGCACATACACCTCACCCGCCGGAAGTTGCTTTTCGATTACCGGGTGCCTTCCCGATTTGATATCAATCACAAGTGAATCATTCACCGCTGGCTTTGCATAACGATTACTTCTTGCTACCGATGCAAAAGATAAAAGGCAATCCAGCTGCGCAATGACCCTCGCGTTCTGTTGTATCTGCGGAATGAACCCTGCGGCGTGGTGGATCAGCGCATTGAAGATGCGTTGCTCGATCACCACAAGTTTTTCTTCCGCATGCAGGATCTTCTCCTCGTAAACTTTTAACTCTTCGGTGATGTACCGTTCAGCATTGACCAGCGTTTGCTTGCGGATCCAGTCAGACGGAACCTTGTCCTTGTTTGCATTGCTGACCTCAAGATAATAGCCGAAAACTTTATTGAACGAAATCTTGAGGGAACCTATCCCGGTGCGTTCGACCTCTCGCTTCTGGATCTGCAGCAGATAATCTTTTCCGGAGTAGGCAATCTTCAGCAATTCATCCAGCTCTCCGTCCACACCTTCTTTGATCAATCCACCCTGGTTGCTGGTGATAGAAACATCCTCGCGCAGCTGCTGTTCTATTTTTTCGAGGAGGAATTCACAGGGATGCAGCTGATCGGCCATCTTTTGCAACTCGGGAGCAACGTCACTTTGCAACGCTTCGCGGATCGGCACAATGCACTTCAGCGAACGCTTCAGGTGCAGCATCTCCCTGGGGTTGATGCGATTGACGGCAACCTTCGAGATCAAACGTTCCAGATCGGCAACCTGTTTCAGGGGTTCACGGACACGCTCTGCAAAGGAAGCGTCCTGAAAGAAGCGGTCAACGATGTGCAGTCTTTCATCAATCGCCACCTTGTCTTTCAGTGGCAGGATCATCCACTTACGAAGCTGACGGGAGCCCATAGGCGTAACAGTATGGTCGAGAATGTCGATGAGGGGAACGCCACCATCCTGCTGCGCGTGGATCAGTTCAAGGTTGCGGATCGTGAATTTATCGAGCCAGACAAACTTGTCTTCATCAATCCTGGAAATAGAAGCGATGTGCGACGTGTCTTTGTGCTCAGTATCTTCCAGGTAGTGGAGAACGGCTCCTGCAGCAATGATCGCCTCACCAAAACCATCGATACCAAAACCTTTCAGCGACGCGGTTTTGAACTGGTTAATCAGTTTTTCATATCCGTAATCGAAAGCATACACCCACTCATCGAGTGCAAACGTATTGTACTCATCCCCAAAAATCTTTCCAAATCTGTCGCGTGATGATTTGCTGAAAATGATTTCAGAAGGAGCGAATCCCTGAAGGAGTTTTAAAACGTAACTCTCATTTCCCTGAGCCGCATAAAATTCACCTGTGGAAACATCCAGGAAAGAAACACCAAAGTTTTCTTTGGAAGCAAAGACCGACGCCAGAAAATTATTTTGTTTACGATCGAGGACGTTGTCGTTGAAGGACAAGCCTGGTGTAACGAGTTCTGTTACACCGCGTTTTACAATTCCCTTTACGAAGCGCGGATCTTCCAGCTGATCGCAGATAGCAACACGGTGGCCGGCGCGAACAAGCTTGGGAAGGTATGTGTCGAGCGCGTGGTGGGGAAAGCCGGCGAGCTCGATCTCCGACGCAGAGCCATTGCCGCGCTTCGTCAAGACGATGTCGAGCACTTTACTGGCGGCGACCGCGTCCTGGCCAAACGTTTCATAAAAATCTCCAACCCTGAAAAGAAGCAGGGCCCCGGGATACTTCGCCTTGATGGCGTTGTATTGTTTCATTAAAGGGGTTTCTGTGAGGGTTTTCGCTTCTGCCATAAGGACAAATATAAAAAGTAGAGACAAGGCATTTCCTTGTCTCTATAAACTTTTTGCGAATTTTATTTTTTATTCCCTGGTCGCCACCACGACCCACATCTTATCCCCTTTTTGCTTCGTCCGGTCGATGAAGTTATCTTTTTGAAAATGAATGCGAAACCCTGCTTTTTTAAGATCGTCAAGCGCGTATTCCATGGCCAGCTCATGCTTCTTTTCCTGCTCGCCCCGTGACAGTTCTCTGCGCGCATCCGCAATGGGCTCGCATAAGAGCAAACGGCCCCCTTTCTTCAATGCACCCTTGATATGTTGCAATATCTCATCATGGTCATCCATTTCATGATAGGTGTCAAGGATGACCACCGCGTCCAGCATATTCGCAGGTAACTTCGGATCGTTGAAATCGCCCTTGATTACTTTAATCTGGTTAAGGTTATTTTCTGCAGCACGTTTCTGCAATTTTTCAATTTTCAATGCTTCCACATCCACGGCGTAAACCGTTCCTGTTGCTCCGACTTTTTTGGCTAGTTTAAACGTCATATATCCTTCGTGACAGCCAACATCTGCCACATGACTGCCCGAAGCGATTTTCAGAAATCTGATCAGTTCATCCGGCTTTTGCCATTGATCGCGTTCAGCCCACGCGTGCTGAGAATAAATATTTTTCCAGGGATCCTGCGCTTGCGCAATTCCAAACAGGAACAGGAACATTAAAGTCATGATTTTCTTCATACTTCAAAAGACAGGAAAAACTTCAAGTTGCTTCTCAAACCCGGTTAACGGGCCGGCGTGCAAACAAGATAACGTTTATAACACGAAGTTTTTATTAGCACCGTATTCTTCCTGCCTTTGTGCCTTCCTTGCAAAAAATTTATTTCTTTGTTCCCATGAAAAAGCTGAAACTGGACGAACTTGGAAGAATTTCCGTAGAGGAGTTTAAACAGTCGGAGAAACTTCCTCTTTGCATTGTTCTTGACAATATCCGAAGCCTTCACAATGTCGGATCGGCGTTCCGCACTTCCGATGCTTTTAAACTCGAAAAGATCTATTTAACCGGCATTACGGGCCAGCCTCCGCACCGTGAAATTGAAAAGACTGCGCTGGGCGCCACCGCTTCCGTCGACTGGGAGTACGCAGAAAAAACAGCTCAGCTCCTGCAATCGCTGAAAGAAAAAGGCTACTTCATCATCGCCATTGAACAAACCTCCGTCAGTGAGTCATTGAATCAATTTCATCCGGAGGATGGAAGAAAATACTGTCTGGTTTTCGGCAACGAGGTTCATGGTGTCAGTGAAGAGGCAATTGCGCTCGCCGATAAAGCCCTCGAAATTCCCCAACAGGGAACCAAGCACTCTCTCAATATCTCCGTATGTCTCGGTATTGTGACCTGGGAATTCTTCAGGAAGCTCAGACTTTAGCATTTATAACTTCCGAAACACCGCGGCGACAGCAGACAATCCGTTGGCCGGAAATTGTCAACTGTCAACAGTGCAGTGCCTGACTGCAACGCCAGGCGGAAAGCGCAGGCCGGTCGGCTATTTTCCGCCCCGCGCGATCTCCAACGCCTTCGTCGTGATGAAATACTTCGTGATCATATTCGGGACTTCCCATGCCGGCATGTTGCCGTTCTGCAGATATTCAAGATACTTTTCCGCAACCTGACCGAAATGTGCTTCGTGACCATTGTGATATTTTTCCGGAGCCGTTACCGTCCAGATGTCACCCGACCGTTGAACATCCACGCCGGGGTATTTTGCCTGGACTTTCGCCAGCGCGCCTTTCAAGTCTGACTCGAATGATTTGTCGTCCTTGCTTACAGGCTCAATGTAGAGCAACGGCTTATAATTTTCTTCTTTACCCTGACGGATGATCAGGTTCGCCTTTGATCCTTTCATGATCGAGTAGTGCGTATCTGCTGTGCCCGCGGGCGCCTCAAAATTCCAGATCACGCTGACTTTTGCATTTACGCCCTTGATCTGATAATTAATCTCTCCATTGGAGTAAACGCCGAGCGTACCTTTTGCATTTACATCTTTCTTCAGGTAATCGGGATAAGTCTTCATGCCCGTCACTTTTTCAAACTGTGCCGGTGTAAGCTCCGTTTTCCAGTGGCGCGCGCTGGTAATGTTGATATCGCTTAGATGGTCAATGGTCTGATCAGGAAAGCATTCCCACTGCACAAGATCGACCAGGTGGGTCGTGACATCGACGATCCCTTCACCTTGCTGCTCCACGTCAAAGAACCACGCTGGTCTGATGAGCGGGGAACCGGACACCATCTTGGAAAAATGATGGATACTTTCTTTTGTGACGGAAGGATCTTCGGGCGTTCCCTGCTGGAGCGTTCCGAAAACTTCGGGAAGCGTGGAGAATTCGCGTTGAAGGAGCGTGGTGATCTCGAAGCGCTCCGTCATGATATCATACAGCAAAAGGTCCTTCTTTTCTGCTTCTGCAAATGCCTGTTTCAGGGATTCGAAGCTTTTTCCGTCGATGGCCATGGGCTTATCGGCAAAAACATTCAGTCCCGCGCCGATAGAGGATTTGATATACTGAGGCTTCAGTTTATTGTTTCCGGCAAGCACCACCACGTTACCCGGCTTTTCAGCAATCATTTTTTCAAAATAATCTGCTCCCTGGTAAACCTCCTCTTTCCAGCGGGTCGGGTTTTCCGCGCGTGTGTTGAAGGCCTCAACTCGTTTCAGATAATCCTTTACCTCCTCACCTTCCGGGGCATAAACGTGTACCACGGAGTCAACAGTTTCATACATCGGTTTTTGTACAAGCGCAGCATGAAAATGCCCGGGATCGAGTGTGATCAGCTTTATTTTACCGGACTCCCTTCCTGAAAGACTTTCAGCGTCGGGTCCGGATTTTTGGGTGGAACATGAAACAATCGACAATGACATCAGCGTAAATGCTAAGATTCTGTTTGCCTGCATAAGGATTTAATCGTGTAACGAGTGAGCGTGAAAGATATAAAATTTTATGATGCGGAGAGGCGGAGAAAGTATGAACGGAAACCGGCGTACAGAAATGACAGAAAAATGAACCCATCCCCCGCCCAAAGATCCTTTTACGATCTTCAGACAGGAGATGGGTCCGATATAGAAAAGGTAAAGGTTACTCGGCTCCGTCTTCAACGATCTCTGTCAGCGGCGGAATATTCTTTTCTGCACCGGCATAACCGGCGTTTTGATTGATTCGTCCTTTCGTATTCGCGTTGATCGCTCTCGCGGGAACAGGCCATAGAACATGATAGGGACTCATGGTGTAATGGTCGCCATGCCGAGTGGAGACACCTTTGTTATAGAAGTGCGTTGTTTCCATAATGCGGTCATAGAAGAAATTATCCTGAGAAAAGTTAGCCATGGAATACGTCTTACCATTGTACGCTGCTTTTCCGGTTTGAGCAAACAGGTATGATATCCTCGTCAATTCGGTTTTCCGTGGCTCTTCATAGTAGAGTTCTCTCGCCCTTTCATCCAGAATGGTGCCGATATTTACATCCGCCGGTGCAATAGGGGCCGCGTTGGCGCGCGTTCTTACAGCGTTGATATCTTCGGCTGCCTCCGCAAGGTCACCCTTCCAATAGTAAGCCTCCGCTCTCAGCAAATACGTCTCCGCCAGCCTGAACACATACCAGTCAGTATGTCCGCCCTGGGGCTGCGCTCTCTCCGGATCGGGAATAAAGAGTTTATAATGGGGCCATCCGAACCAGCTCCGGATCGTATCAACCACAAGCACCTTTCCCGATTCATCCGTAAACTGAAGTGGTTTCCCATAATATGGATCGTGTTTTGCCGGATCACTGTTGCTGATGAGGCCTGGAGCATTGTAGACCAGGTCTTCCATGTCCATCCAGTTCCCGGGTGCATGCCGCAAGTCATTGGGATCTTTCCAAATCATTTTTGTGTGATACGGCGTACCGCGTAACCGTCCGATCCCTCTGCCGTATTTTGTCACCTGATCAATTGCAATCTTCGCGGCATCGCTTGTACCCTTGTTTCCGACCGGGGTGTTGATATTGGAGCCCCAGAAGGGAACAGCCTGCCGCATCGAACTTGTTCCACCCACCTGATTGCCGTCATAATCAAGGCGGTCAATGACGAGCAGCAAGGCCTCCTTGTTGACCGCGAGGGATTTGTTTTCAGGTCGATGGAGATCCCAGGTGACATTCTTTGAAGGGTTTCCCGCATCTACGCCAAAGCGCGTAGTCATCAACCCGTATACGCCGCCATCAATAACATTGCTGGCAGACTGGATGGCGTCGTCAAACAGACCCAACGCCAGATTCACCTTGGTAAGGAGGTGACTTACGGCGCCTTTGGTAACCGCGCCCTTGTCGCCGCCATCAAGAACCCACTGCTCGGCAAACTCCAGATCTTCCTTCATTTTTTGGAGGATCACTTCGCGTTTCGTAGTGTAAAAATCTAACTTCGGCTCTGAATACTCCTTTAATACCAGGGGAACATCACCGAATTGTTGCGTTAACCTGTAGTACCGGGAAGCACGGTGAAAATACGCCGCTCCAAGAATTTCATTCTTCTCCTGTTCAGACTCCCACTCAGGCAATTCAATCCGGGTAATGACAGCATTGGCATAACGTATGCCCCGATAGCCCTCGAACCAATACCATCCGATACGGTTCCAGTCCACGTGGTTAAGCTGTGCATCCGGTGTTATAAGCAAATTCATATCCTGTGCCGGACCTGATTTGTCGGTGGTTCCTTCCACCGCGACCTCGGAAAATATATGTTCCGTAAGAATCGGAGCGCCATCACCATAATATTCAAGACGCATATTCCGCAAGCAGGCGATCAGGGCGCCACGCATACCCTGGGCGTCCGTTAATGTGTTTTCAGGACCGTAGAAGGAGAGCACCTTGGGTTCCAGGTACTCCTCTTTGCAGCTGATCGCTCCGCAGATCAGCGCCAGGGTAAGGGGAACGATATAGATAATTTTTTTTGTTCTCATGATCTGAAGTTTAGTGCCCAAATTATAATGAAAGATTCAGTCCCAAAGTCCAGGTGCGTGGTGTCGGACCGGGACCTACATTGGTAGGACTTGTTTCCCATTCAGGATCCCAATAGTCCCATTCGGGAGCATACACTCCGACGTTCCTCACGTTGAAGTACACTTTCAGACTTTCAATTTTTGCCCGCTCCAGCATTTGCGATGGGATCGTATACGCTAAAGAAATGTTGTCGAACCGGATGAATGACCGCTCCCTGTACAGATTGAAGGACGCACTTCCATTACTGGAGTATAATCTGGCGAATTCATTCTGGGGATTTTCCGGTGTCCAGTAAGGGAATAGGTGAGAATTGGTACGGTCAAGAAAACCATCTCTATTTTTTGCCTGATTGTAAGCTGTCTTATGTCCCCAATACGAGTAAAGCATAAAAGACACATCGAAATTCCGGAAGAGATTAAATTCATTGCGAAGCGTCCAGCGGAATCTTGGTTCTTCAAACCCCATGAATTCTTTATCGTCGTTGGTGTATCTGCCATCTCCGTTTTTATCGATAACCTTGAAATCGCCGGGAACAACGCCATACTCTGTCGCCTGTGCCGCTTCATCCGACTGCCAGATCCCGTTCGTAGGGATGTCCCATATCTCATCAATGGAATGCCCAATGAACCATGTATTCTGAATATCATCCGCTTCGCGCTGACCGATCACATTTCCTTCCGAATCATAGGCATCAACCATATCGCCGTAAAGGCTTACGATCTTGTTCCTGTTCATTTGGAAATTCACCATCGATCTCCATGTTATTTTGTCTGTGCTCAGGTTTACAGTATTCAGGGTTAGTTCCACCCCTTTATTCTGAACTTCTCCGAGGTTGTCCCAAACAAAATCGAATGCGATCACATCGGGCAGCGTACGCTTCACCAGAAGGTCTCTGGTTGAATGTTTGTAAACTTCAATGGCGCCGCCAAGCTTACCGTTGAATATGGAAAAATCAAGCCCTGTGTTAAATGATGTAGTCCTTTCCCATTTAAGTCTTGGATTGGCCATCCTGCCAACGTACAATTGCGATACCTGATAGACAGTACCATCCGGTTTTACCTGCAGGTATTTATCGGTTGTCAGATCCGCAAGTGCATCATACCGGGGAATATCGCGGTTCCCGTTCGTACCATAGGAAACACGCAGTTTCCCAAAATCCAGCCAGCTTGCTTTCATAAAATTTTCTTCAGTGAAGACCCAACCCAGGGCCAGTGAAGAGAACAGCGCTCTGGGATTTCTTTGTCCGAACGCCGAATACCCGTCACGGCGCATAGAGCCCGTAAAGACATAACGGTCTTTCAGTGAGTAAACGAGGCGGCCCATCAACGCATCGCCTGTGCTGTAGGAGTCGAAGCTGGACATGGTTGGCACTGTACCTGCGCCTATATTGTGATAACCCAGCCTGTCATGTGGATCGAAGCCCTGATTGGTCATTGTATTATCCCATCGCTGGTATTTTTCAGCATTTGCAAGCAGGGTTATATCAATCGAATGGATGTCATTGATCGTCTTGTTCCATTTGAGAAGATTGTCGACTTGCCAGTAGTATGTTTTCCTGTTTTGCCGGGAAGCACGTCCACCAATATTTGCCCAATCCTGATAAGCAACCGATTCATGATTAAACCTGTCGTAAAATTCGAAATGGGGTGTGAAGTTAACCTGGAACGTAATTCCGAGCGGCAAATTAACCTTTGCAAAAAGCATGGAATTCAGTGTTGTATATTTCTCCAGGCGGTCTGTAGCGCTGGAAGCTCCGAATGGATGCCGGCCGCCGCTAACCTCACCGTTAGGCATAAACAGGTAATTGCCGTCCTCATCATATTCAGACCCCCATGGTGACAGCGATCTTATCTGCGACCATGACGCTGGCACGGCGCTTTCGTCGCGCAAAGCAAACTGGGAATTCATTCCAATGGTCAAATACTTGTTTACCTTACCTTCCAGGTTTACGCGTGTGCGTATCGTTGAGAATTCATCACCCACGACGACACCTTCATTCTTTAGATATCCCAAAGACATGTAATATGACATCTGATCATTCCTTGCAGAAAGGCTTACCGTGTGGTCCTGGCGGAATCCCTGCTGGAATACCATGTCGTACCAGTTGACACTTTTTCCCGCTTTGTAGTTTGCAATCTCAATGGGTTGCATGTTTAACCGTTGCAGCCAGACGGTAACCGGGTCGTCCGGAGATGATCCGTCATAAGCAGCCCAATCTGCAACCGAAATATCTGACGGTAGATTCCTGGGGTCATCGTAACGATAGGGTTCATGAACGACGTCGATACTTTTAAATACATCCGTCCTCCAGGCAACGAATTCGTCCGGACCATACACAGGTTCATGAACAGACATCGTGGCGAGGCCAACGTTGCTATTCAAGGTGATCGTTGGCTTGCCAATTTTTCCCTTCTTTGTGGTGATGAGGATCACCCCTGCTGCGGCCTTTGCACCAAACACTGCTGCAGAGCTTCCATCCTTTAAAACATCGACGCTTTCTATGTCATTGGGGTTGATATCGGTAAGTTCACCGTAATAGATGGCACCGTCGACGACCAGCAACGGCGAGCTATTCGCATTCAGGCTTTGTTTCCCCCTGACCTCCAGTGCACCGCCTCCTTTTGCCGAGGTAGAAAAACCTACGTTCAACCCTGCAATATTACCACGCAGGATATCCTGCACCGCATTGGGATTTTCATTCTCAAGTTTGTCCGTTTTTATCTGCGATACCGCGCCCGTCAGATCTCTTTTCTGAAGTGTACCATAACCGACAACCACAACCTCCTCGAGCAATTTCTCATCAGCGACCATGGTTACGTTGACAACGCTTTGATTGTTGACAGCCAACTCCTGCGAAGTGTAACCAATGAAGGAAAAGATCAGGGCAGGGTTATCACCTTCAACATGAATATTGTACTGGCCATCGGCGTCGGTTGTTGTACCAGACGTAGTGCCCTTGAGAATAATATTTACCCCCGGGATTGGGTTATTGTTGGCATCGGTTACGCGTCCTGTGACATTCTGTTCCTGTGCGAACAGCATGACGGAATGCAGGATGAATAAAGCGATCCAGCATACTTTGAGGTTCCATAAAGGCGGAATCCTGACTTCAAAAGTAAATGTCTTTTGCATAGGTAAATTGTTTAGGTGATCGATTGTTCAGACCAGCATTATTGGCGCAGCTGAAGACTCGGGCATTTTTTCTGGACTGAGAAAATCTGGCGCTACGGTGCTTGCTTCGGGCCGGCAATAATTCCTGGTCGTAAACTTTTGTTTAAAAATACCATTTACATCCAATTTTGCAACCGATTGCATAAATTATTTTCAAAATCACTATACTTGTAAACCAAATAACCCCTACGGAGAGGTTTTATCTATGCAACCGTTGTATTTTTGCCTTGTAATAATAGAGTCGCCATCTTTAACACCATACGCAGAGATCCCTGACAGCCATGCGCAGTAAAAAAGAAATCACCATCTACGACATCGCAGCATCGCTGAACCTTTCCTCTGCAACGGTGAGTCGCGGCCTTAAAGATCATCCCGCCATCCGGAAAGAAACCAAAAAGAGGATCCTGGAGAAAGCGAAAGAAATGGGATATCGCCATAACCTCTTCGCCAGCAACCTCCGGAGAAACCGCACCAACACCATCGGCGTCATTGTCCCGCGCCTCAATAGCTATTTTATGTCTTCGGTTATCTCCGGCATCGAGAAAGTCGCCAACGAAGCGGGCTATAATCTGGTCATCAGCCAGTCTCTTGAATCCGGAAAAAAGGAGGTCACCAGCATCAAGACCATGTTCAACACCCGCGTAGACGGATTGCTCGTCTCCCTCGCATACGACACCGCAGACGACGCTCATTTCAAGATCATCCTCGACAAAAATATTCCGCTCATTTTCTTCGACCGCGTTTTCGAGCATCCCTTGTGCACCAGCGTGGTGATCGATAACCTGGCAGCAGGCTATGCGATGACACAACACCTCATTGAGCAGGGATGCAGGCGCATTGCGCATATTACGGCCAACCTGAAGCGAAATGTTTACGCGGAACGACTGCGCGGATACAAACAAGCGCTCTCCGATCATGGTATCGCCTTCGATGAAAAAATGGTGTTCATCAATAACCTGGAAGAGGCCGCCACCATGGAAGCGATCGGCGCGATCCTGAAAATGGATCCTATGCCGGACGCGGTCTTCTGCAGCAATGATTCCTCTGCCGTCATCTGCATCCGCGAAATAAAAAAGGCTGGCGTAAGAATTCCCGAACAGA
Source organism: Chryseosolibacter sp. (assembly GCA_049791675.1). GTDB lineage: Bacteria > Bacteroidota > Bacteroidia > Cytophagales > Cyclobacteriaceae > Chryseosolibacter. Next base: position 2,039 of record JBARAD010000197.1, on the reverse strand, counting down.
TCGCCGTGGGAGGCTTCAACAATGAACCGATATCCACCGTGGTTGAGCCCAACCTCACCACCATCCACTACCCGGGCCAGGAAATGGGAGAGGTGTGCGCAACGATCCTCATTCGCACATTGGCCAAACCGGACAACGCTGATCTCAACAGGGTCGTGCTCCGGCATCAACTCATCGTGCGCGATTCGACGAACAAAAAAAATACAGTCAATAAATAAATTCATAACTAAACCTTCCCTGTATGCAACGTAAAAAGAACGCCATTAACAGACGAGATTTCATCACCTCCTCCGCCAAGGGAGCCGTTGCGAGCACGTTGATGGTCACCGCCTTTCCAACCATTGTGCCCGCCTCCGTGCTGGGAAAAAATGCGCCGAGCAACCGCATCAATGTGGCCGCTTTGGGCACGGGAAGAATTTCCCGCTCACACGATATGCCCAACGTCTGGAAATACGACCATGCGAGGATCATGGCGGTATGCGACCTCGACAGCAAGAGGGTGAACGAAGCCAAGCAACTCGTCAATGATTATTACACCAAGAAGACAGGCAAGACTTACGATGGCGTCAAAACCTACGGCGATTACCGTGAAGCGGTGCAGGACAAGGATGTGGATGCCGTGATCATCAGCACGCCTGACCACTGGCACGCGCTGATGGCCATTCACGCAGTGGAAGCGGGGAAAGACGTTTATATGCAAAAGCCAACATCGCTGACAATTTCGGAAGGACGCGCTGTAAGTAATGCTGTTCACCGCAGTGGCCGGATCCTTCAGATCGGAAGCCAGCAACGCTCCTCCTCCCAGTTCAGGTATGCCGCTGAACTCGTCCGCAATGGCAGGATCGGCGACCTTCATACTGTGGAGGTAGGCCTTCCCGGCGATCCCTCCGGAGACGAAGAACCTGAGATGCCCATCCCTTCCAACCTGAATTATGAAATGTGGCTCGGATCCACACCCTACGCATACTACACAGAAAAAAGAGTACACCCCCAGAATGGCTATGACCGGCCGGGATGGTTGCGCTGCGAACAGTTCGGCGCAGGCATGATCACCGGATGGGGCCACCACCACATTGACTGCGCACATTGGGGAATGAATACCGAATTCACCGGGCCCGTCGAAATTTCCGGGAAAGCAGATTTTCCGAAGTCCGGATTGTGGGACGTTCACGGTATTTTTCGTACCGAAGGAGTCTATGCCAACGGTGTGAAAATGATCGTCACCAACGAACTTCCCAATGGTATTAAATTCATCGGATCCAAAGGCTGGATCTTTGTCACCCGCGGAAATTACACAGTTACGGCCAGCGACCCCGTTGACAAGGCCGCTTCCGGCAAAGCCCTTACAGCCAGCGATCCGAAGATCCTCGGCTCGAAGATCGGTCCGGACGAGATACATTTATACGAAAGCACAGACCATCACGGAAACTGGCTCGATTGCATCAAGACCCGGAAGCAGCCCATCACGCCTATTGAAGTAGGACACCGCTCCTGCTCTGCCTGTCTCCTGCACCACGTCACGATGAAACTCGGACGCAAAGTGTACTGGGATCCGGTGAAAGAACGCTTCAAGAACGATGACGAAGCGAACAGCATGTTGTCAAGATCACAACGGTGGCCCTATGTAATTGAAGCGTGATGAGCATGCTTTCAGAAATGTTCACGTGCCTGCCGGCTGACACAAAGCCGCAGGCACTTGCAATTCTTCCTGGCGACATGTCTGCCAATTTCTCCCGACAAAAGATATAGACTGGCCGCCCGAACCAGGGGAGTTAGGTGCTGCGGTACAGGCTTCTTGTCTTCAACAGAGAATTCTCAAAGGAAGAAGCGGAAGCAGCGTGGAAAGATTTTGCCGCCGCGGGTTACGGTTTTGAAACAGACAGGGTAGTCCGGAACCATTCCTGCACCAGGCTTTCACCACATCAGACCGGTTTCCGCTTATATAACCGGTATTTACACTTTAAACTTTTATCAATAGCTTATGACGTTTTTGAAAGAATCTGAAAGAAAGTTCTCTATGAAGAAGTTATGCTCCACAA